>JAUVYZ010000069.1 GCA_030602845.1 Phycisphaerae bacterium
CCCCAGCAGTTGGTGTAGATAACCTGGTAGAACGCCAGAACACAGACATCCACGGTTTGATAATCATATATTGCCATAACGATCTCATTGTGATCGTATTTGTAGAAATAGTAGCCGCCGCTGGCCAAAACCGACTTTGGCTTCACATCGCCCAGGAACCAACTGAAGATATCTATCTGATGTGAACCCAGGTCGCCCAGCGGGCCGCCGCCGAACTTCTTAGACCAGCGCCAGTTCTTCAGCTCATCCATTGAGCTATAACCGTGTTTGTTTAGCGCCGCTTTATCCATCCATATCTTCTTGGCTGGTAGAAGGACCTTATGTTTCTCCACGCTTCGGTTCCACTGGGCGTTAATGTTCTTGACCTTGCCCAAAAGTTTGTGCTCGCGTATGAGTTTCTCGGCGACCTGGTACCGCGGATTGCTCCTGCGCTGGTGGCCAATCTGCAAGAGCTTTCCCGTCTCCCGGGCCGTCTGCACCATCTTTTTGGCGTCTTGCAGGTTATTCGACATCTCCTTTTCGCAATACACGTGCAGGCCTGCTTTGAGGCAGGCAATCGTCATCGGGGCGTGCAGCCAATCAGGCGTGACGATGATAGCCGCATCAAGGTCCTTCTCTTTGGCAAGCATCTCCTCGTAGCTTTCGTATGGATTGGCATCGTGTTTGTAAGCTCTTTGGAGCTGCCTTGAAAGGTATTTCAGGCGATATGGAAAGATATCGCACACCGCCTTGAACCGAATGCCTTCGATGCCTTTCTGGTGGTCCGTCTTCTTACCAAGAATGGTTTCCATCAATCGGCCGCACTGTACCCCCAGACCAATCAGGGCCACGTTGATGTTATCCACCTTCCCCCCGCCGATCTCATCAGGAACTGCCGAATTCAGCACTTGTGGGTCTTCTTTCTTTTCTGGCGTCTCTGGAGCACCGGATTTAGCGGTATTCGGTTCCTTTTCTTCTTCCTTGCCCTTGCATCCGCCAATAACAGAACCCAATCCCGCTGCGGCCATTGCGCTGTTGCGCATAAACTTCCGCCGACTTACTTCCTTGTTCTCCTTATTCTCCATCGTTCATTTCCTTACCCGATTAAGCAAATTCTTCCGGCTTGAAGTCGAGCTTCCGGGCGGCTTCCACCGCTTCGTTGACCTTTAATACGGTAACAGCCGTTTCGTATCCGATTTCGGCGGGGCAGTTGAGTTTCGCCTTGCCGCGAATAGCGTCAAAGAAGTTCTCCAGGTGCGGTTGATGGTACGGCTTATCCATCCTCACCGGCAAATCATACTTCGCCACCGGCACCGTTTCACGTACATCCAGCACTGCGCCGCTTTCGGACTTTTCTTCCTTCTTGGCAGGTTCGCTCAGGTATTTCAGCTTGACCCATTTGTCCCACTCAGGCGCTGATAGTTCGCGGTAGACACCGCCTCTGCTGGAGGCCTCCGATATAGCCAGTGTGCCCTCGTCACCCATAAAGGTTTCAAAATATCCCTGGCTGCTGTTGGTGGTTATCGTTTGATAGAACGCCCTGATGGTTCCCTGTTTGGTTTCGTACTCATAAATGGCCATGACGTTGTCATACCACTCGTGTTCCTTCCAGTAGTCGATACCGCCGCTGGCCATAATGGATTTGGGATTTGCGCCGAGGAACCAGCTATAAATATCAATCTGGTGCGAGCCGAGGTCCACGATGGGACCGCCTCCCAGTCCCTTAAACCACCGCCAGTTCCTGAACTGCTCCATCGACTTGAAACCATACTTTTCAAGGGTGGCCTGGTCAATAGGGGCTTTTTTCGGCCAGAGCAGGTCTTTGCACGCCGTCTTGCTGCGGTTCCACTGCCCGTTTATCGTGGTAATTCTGCCCAGGAGCTTCGCTTCTTGTATAAGCTTCTCGTAGCAGTGTATATACCGCGGATTGCTGCGGCGCTGATGGCCAACCTGCAGGAGCTTGTCGGCTTCCTTTACTGCCTGCACTATTCTCCTGGCGCCTTCGAGAGTGTTGGACATCTCTTTTTCGCAATAAACGTGCAGCCCCGCTTTCAGACACCCAACGGCGTGGTCAGCGTGCCAGAAATCAGGCGTGGCAACTATCGCCGCGTCGAGGTCCTTTTCCTTATCGAGCATTTCCTCGTAGTCCTCATAAGTATTCAGCTTGTGCCCATATCTGTCCAACAGTCGCGAAACTCGTCTTTGGTTATAAGCCGTCCAGATGTCGCAGACCGCCTTGAAGCGAATCCCGGGTATCTTCAGGCAGGCGGTCATTAATACCTGCCCCTGAGCTCCTGCTCCGAGCAAGGCCACGTTTATATCATCTGCTTTTTTGCCGCCTGTTTGTCCCGGAGCCATCGGCGACAATGCCAGCCCCGCCCCAGCCGCAGCGGTGGAACGCAGGAAACTACGTCTGTTTATTCCTTTTTTTATTTTCTGATTACTCATTGCTACTGTGAACTCCATAAATTTAACAATCTCGTTTTAGACCTTTTCACGCAACCGCCAAGCCCAAATGTTGGGGTATTATACGCCATTGCCGTCGTCCTACAAGTAAATACCGCCGGCTCAGGTTACAATTTTTTCCCCGCCCCCCCTTCTTGCTTTCGCAAGAAAGCAGGGGGGGTCTCGGCACTTCTATATCATCCTACATTTTGGCGGCATTGTCAAATTCGTCAAGCGGACATCTCAGATTTTCCTGCCGTTAAAATGCATCCGCTGACGATATATGGCTATTTTGCCAAAGGTTTTACTATTATATTGCGATACGCCACGGGGCCGTGGTGGCCCTGGAACATAAGCGGCCCGAAAGGTGCTTCCCTTCCAGCCAGGGCACCGCCAGTTGACCCAGTCATTTCGAGGTTCTTCTCGTGCAGCACCTCGCCATTGAGTTCGACCTTGATGAATTTGGCGTTCTCGGTTTTCCTGCCGTTGGCGTCGAACCTGGGGGCTTGGAATTCGATCACGTACTTCTGCCATTCGCCGGGTCTCTTACACGCATTTACGAGAGGTGCACCGGCGCCGTAAATCGCGCCCATATCACCTCTGCCCATCTTTACCCTATCCCAGCTGTCCAGCACCTGTATTTCATATTCACCCATCACATAGATGCCGGAATTGGAACCCTTGGGCACCATCACTTCCAGCTCGATGCGGCAATCGCCGAACTTTGCTTCGGAGTACAAATCAAGACCGCTGCCATGGCAAATCATTTCGCCGATGCCCTTTTTGATGACCAGTCTCTTCGGGTTCTCGGTTGACATCGCTGCAACACCGACCTCCCATTTGCTCCTGCTCTTGTCACCCTTGGCTTCCCAGCTGCTAAGGTCCCGGCCGTTGAAAAGCACCACAGCGTCATCGTATTTCGGCTTCAGGTCTCTTTTCCTTATGTCCTTGAATTCGACGACCATCGGCGGGCCGGCGTGAATCTGAAGCGCAAGGACCCCTTCCCGCGCCGCGCCCCTGCGGTCCTTGGGGTCGTCGGGGTCGGTTACCCGGTCATTGTCTATCAACTCTATCGTTGGATACCCGTTGAGGAAGTGCTTCAGGTGATTGCCCTGGGCGATGATGGTGTATTCGTTCCAGTCCTTCATCTTGTAGTAGCCGGTTTTGATAAGTTCGTCTTTATCAGAGACCTTGCCGATGACGTTCTTCTTGCCGTCCTTGTCGATGACCATTATATCGCCGACATTGACCAGCCGGGCCCTGCCTTTCTCGTGGTAGAGGAAGCCTACCTGTGGTTGGCTGTTACAGACCTCGGCCTGATAACCGCTGATGACCCACTTGTCGACTTCCTTGCTGCGATACTGCACGCCGGAATTGCCGTTCTGGATGCGGAACTTGAGTTTCAGCTCGAAGTCTTTCAGTTTGCCGCCACGCCAGACGATGAACGTGTTGCCGCGGGCGGGTTTCTCCTTCGTTGTTTGGCCGTGAATTGCGCCGTCCTTGACCGACCACAGGCGCAGGTCGCCGTCCCAGCCGGTCAGGTCTTTGCCGTTGAATATCCATTGCCAGTCCGTCTGGCCCAGTTCGGCCGCGGTCCGCTCAAAATAGGGGACGCACTCGGCGATTTCGGGCATAGAATTCAGCCAATTGTGCTCGTACTCAATCGAGAACACACCTTTGAAGTTCTGACGGGCAAGCTCGGCCAGCATCGCCTTTACATTGCATTTTCCTGTCCCCCATATCACATCGTGTCCACCATCCAAGTCCTTGAAATGGAGGCTGATAATATGACCTTTGAGCTTTTTCAGCGACTCGACCGGATTGATGCCTGACCGGAACCAGTGTCCCGTATCCGCACAGGCGCCAATTAGCTCGCTGCGTCCTTTGCAGACCTTGAGCACGGTGTCAGGATTCCAGTATCGTGATGGTTTGGGATGATTGTGGATTGCCACCTTAATAATCTTATATTCTTTGCACAACTTCTCTATAATATCAAAGGCGTCCTCCGGCGGCTCCGAGACAATCGTCTCAATCCCCATCTCCCGGGCAAAATTAAAGACCTTTCGACATTCTGCCTCGTTGTTTGGCAGCCCCACCACGCCGTAGTTCACTAACTTTACGCCCGCCTCACGAAGTTTTTGCAGCATTTCCTTCTTCTCGCGGGACGGCATATTGTGATTGGTCTTGATGTCAGGTTTTTCCTTGCTGAGCCGCTGGCCCGGATAGGCCTCGATGTAGCGCAGGCCAAGCGCCGCCGTTTTGTCCACCGCTTCATAAAACGTGAAGCGATTAAACGTGTACGCCTGCATCCCCAGCCGCCAGTTTTCCTGGGCACCATAGGCTGCGTCCGGCCTGGGTAAGCAGCAAATACACAAGACAAACACCAACAAAACAATAATAAATTTTGCCTCTTTGTTCATTTCTTTTTCTCCTGTGAATTGGGGCCCCCAAACGCGAAAGATGGCGTTTGGGGAACCCCTTAAATATGTTACTGTTCGGGTTCCCTTCACCCGGCCCCTTGTCAGAGGGGCGGGGTTTACTTTACAATGTCCATCCCTGGCGATATTTACGTCGGATGAACACATCAGCTTCCGGGCAGCCGATGGCCTTGAGGTTCTTGGCATCCCAGATGATTTTCTTCCCGGTGCGCAGCGCTACATTACAGAGCAATGCTGCTTCAGTCAGTGCGCCCGAATAGTCGAAATTGCATGTGGTCGGCCTGCCCGTCTTGCAGGCCTCGACCCATTCGCGGTGGTGGCCAATAGATTCCGGGATGTATGGGTCGGGCCGCTTGAAGTCAGCAAACTTCTCTTCAGGCAACAGCTTGTGTTGGTTGTAGTCGGCAATCAGCATCCCTTCCGAACCGATGAACAGCACTGCGTTACCCCACTGTGGGACGTTGTTTTCTTTCACAAACGTCGGATAGCCGCCGCCGTTGTACCAGGTTAATGTGACCGGCGGTAGATCGCCGCGGGCTGGGTATTCCTGTCGGGCGATTGTCCAGCGAGCAGCGCTCTCGGGGTGGACCGGCCCTTCGGCTTCCACGGTGATTGGATGCCGCAATTTCAACGCCCAGAATGCCAGGTCGCAGTAGTGGCAGAAGAAGTCCCCCAGTTGACCGTTTGCGAAGTTCCACCAGTAGCGCCATCCGAACGGGGCATAAGCTGGATGGTAAGGCCGGTAGGATGCAGGCCCCAGCCACAGGTCCCAATCGAGCGTCTCCGGCACCGCTGGTCGGTCAGAAGGGGCATCGGGCTGCGACATGTTTGTCGGTTTAGGCGGCCCGGAGAAGTTCGCGCCCAGCCATACGTGGACTTCACGCACGGTACCGATGGCACCCATCTGCACAAGCTCAACCACGCGACGGTAGTTGCTGCCGGCGTGAATCTGCGTTCCCATTTGCGTAACGAGATTATTCTTGAGTGCGATATGTGCCATCAACCGGGCTTCGTACACGCTGTGGGTGAGCGGTTTCTCGCAGTAACAATGCTTGCCGAGCTTCATCGCCATCACCCCTGCCGGGGCATGTGTATGGTCGGGCGTGCCAATGACCACAGCGTCGATCTTGTGGTGCATCTCATTAAGCATCTTGCGGAAGTCTTTGTATTTTTTGGCCTTGGGGTATCGCTCAAAGGTCTGTGCCGCATGCTTCTCATCGACATCGCACAAGGCAACGATGTTCTCGCTCGCCGCACCATTTACGTCCGCGGCACCCCGACCACCGACTCCAATCCCGGCTATATTGAGCTTCTCGCTCGGAGCAGTGTGGCCGGGCCCTCCCAGAACATATCGAGGAATAATCGTAAACACCGCCGCCGCTGCCGCTGCACCGCCTATAAAATCACGCCGAGACAGCTCCGGTGTTTTGCCCGGATGTCTGTTGCCCGGTGTCTTTCTGGAAATCTTCTTTTTCTTTTTCACAACTCAACTTCTTTTACTTGCTGACTCATTGACGATTTACCCGTCCCTCGTATTCCCCGCTCGCCGTGCTGCGCACTTGGCGCAGCAGGGGCGCCGACAATCACAAGGTCCAGCCCTCGCGGTATTCCCGGCGCAGAAACTTATTGGCCTCAGGAACATTGGTAATCTTCAAATTTGGCCCGTCCCAGAGCAGACTGGTACGGGTTAGCTTCTCTTTTAGTTCCGGGCGCAGTGCGATGTTGCCCAGAAGTACCGCCTCGGCCAGTGGGCCTGCGTGGTCGAAATTAGAACCCGCAGGTTTGCCTCCCTTGCACGCCTCTATCCATTCCTGATAATGGCCGGGAGAGCGAGGGATAACCTTAGGCGGGTTGCCGAATTCTTTCCTTTTCGATTCCGGTATCAGTGTGTACTCGAGCATTTTCCCCTTGTCGCCCACAAATAGAATACCATTCGTGCCTAAATGCTGGCCATCCTCTAATTCCTCCGGACGCGGAGGCCTTAATCCACCATCGTACCAGGTCAGTTTGACCGGTGGCATATCACCGCGAGCATCGAAATGGTACGTTACCATCGACGCTACCGGAAATGTCTCTTTGTTGACCAGAGTACAGCTCGCTTCGACGCTGCTCGGGCATTTGAGCTTCAGTGCACGCCAGACAGGGTCGATACGGTGGCAGCCGATATCGCCAAGTGCACCGGTTCCGAAATCCCACCAGCCGCGCCACTTAAACGGCACATAAGCCGAGCTATACGGCCGCTGCGGCGCAGGCCCCAACCACAAATCCCAGTCCAGTGAATCAGGCACCTGCTCTGTATCCTTGGGTCGGCCAACACCCTGAGGCCAATACACCGAATTCAGTCCCCGCAAAGGCCTGTCCGTCCATACGTGGACCTCGCGCACCGGACCGAGCGCACCGGCCCAGATAAATTCACACATCAACCGGGTTTCCGGAGATGCCTGTCCCTGGTTGCCCATTTGGGTGGCGACCTTGTGCTCACGGGCCGCCTTGGCAACCTCACGGGCCTCATATACCGAGTGCGTCAGGGGTTTTTCGCAATAGACGTGCTTGCTTCTCTTGATGGCCGCCATTGACGCCACGGCGTGGATGTGGTCCGGCGTGGCCACCACCACCGCGTCGATGTTTTTGTCCTCCTTATCCAGCATCTTGCGGAAATCGCGGTATTTCCTGGCATTGGGGTAGCGTCTGAATGTCCCCGCTGCGTGCCTCCAGTCCACATCGCACAAGGCAACAATGTTTTGACTGCTGACGTTTCCAAGGTCACCGGCCCCCTGACCACCCACACCGATACCGGCTATATTGAGCTTCTCGCTCGGTGGAGTGTGGCCGGGACCTCCCAGCGCATACCGGGGCACAATCGTAAACGCCGCCGCTGCCGCAGCACCGCCCAAAAAATCACGCCGGGAAAACTTTTTCTTTTTCATAACTCAACTCCTAAAAATTTGTCAATCCAGCACCAAAATCGACAATGGCAAAGCTTCTTTCCTGGCCGATAGCAAGACTAAGCAGAGTAAATTGGATTTTGGTGCTGGATCACAAAGTCCATCCTTCGCGATAGTCGCGGCGGATATATTTATTGGCCTCGGGCAAATTGGTAATCTTCATCTTCGGCCCGTCGTAATACAGCTTCAGGCCCTTTTCATACAACTTCTTGCCCATACGCACGGCAATATTGCCTAACAAAACCACTTCTGCCATCGGTCCTGAGACGTTGAAATTGGAACCAGCCGGTTTGCCGCCCTTGCAGGCCAGAATCCATTCTTTGTGATGCCCGGGTGAGCGAGGCAGAATTCTCGGCGGCTTGCCGTATTCGTTGATTCTTGATTCCGGTATCAGCCTGTGGCCAAGCATCTTGCCTTTGTCACCCACATACAGATTGTCATCGGCTCCGCCCATGCGCAGGCCATCCTCCAGTTCCTTCGGCCGGGGCGGCATTAGCCCGCCGTCGTACCAGGTCAGCTTGACCGGCGGCATACCCTCACGCGCCGGAAACTCATAACGAATGACCGAAGCCAGAGGCGCGGTTTCAGAATTGACACCGCTGGAGCAGGCCTCTACGCTGGTCGGGTATCCAAGCTTCAACGCCCGGAAAATCGGAGCGAACTGGTGGCACCCAATATCGCCTAACACCCCGGTTCCGAAATCCCACCAGCCGCGCCAGCTGAACGGCAGATAACAGGAATGATAAGGCCGCTTCGGTGCCGTGCCGAGCCACAGCTCCCAGTTCAGTGTGGATGGCACCGGCTCTGTTTCTTTGGGCCGATTGAGACCGCGAGGCGAGATGTATCTATTGCACCAGGAGTGGACTTCGCGAACCGGACCAATCGCATCGTCCCATATAAATTCACATACCAGGCGGGT
>JAUVYZ010000221.1 GCA_030602845.1 Phycisphaerae bacterium
AAGGACGGGTTAACTTATGTCAGATAAAGGTTTTACACATCTTCATCTGCACAGTCAGTATTCACTGCTCGATGGCGCAATAGCGTTCGACGGACTGCTCAAACGCTGCAAAGAGCTGGAAATGGACGCCGTAGCCGTTACCGACCACGGCAATATGTTCGGTGCCGTCGAGTTTTATACGAAAGCAATGGCCGCCCACATCAAGCCGATTATTGGAATCGAGGCCTATGTTGCTCCCGGCAGCAGGTTCGACAGGACGAAAACCACCATCGCCGATGCTGCATATCACCTGATACTTCTGGCTGAAAACAATGCCGGTTATCAAAATCTGCTGAAGCTGACAAGTGCCGGTTATACCGAAGGATTTTACTACCGCCCAAGAATTGACAAGGAGCTCCTCGCCGAGCTAAACGAGGGTTTGATAGCTACGTCGGCCTGTCTAAAGGGCGAGATTGCCGTGCAGCTTGCCCGCGGTGACGAAAAGGCAGCGCGCCTGGCCGCAGAGAGTTACCTGAAGATATTCGGCCCCGACAGATTCTTCATCGAGGTCCAGAACCACGAAGATGATGACCCTAACGTCCGCCAGACGCTGATTGACCTTGCGGAAAAGATGGGCCTGCCGCTGGTCGCAACCAACGATGTGCACTTTTTGCAAGAAGACGATTACGAAGCACACAATTGTTTATGCTGTATAAGCACCGGCAAAAACGCTGACGACGCCGGCAGAATGATATACCCCAAAGACGTTTTTCTAAAAAGCCCCGAACAAATGCGTCAGCTTTTTGCCGAGACCTGCGAGGCCTGTGATAACACACTGGCAATTGTCCGGCGGTGTAATGTGGAGCTTGATTTAAAAAAACGTCACGCACCTCGCTTTAAGCCGCCTGACGGCTCGTCTCCCGAAGAGTTTCTCACCGGATTGTGCTATGAGGGGGCAAAGCAGCGATACGGCAAAAACATACCCTCGCAAATAAAAGTGAGACTCGACAGGGAGCTGGACGTAATCGAATCGAAAGGCTTCGCCAGCTATTTTCTTATCGTCTGGGACTTCTGCAAATACGCACACGAAAACAATATCCCCGTAGGCGCCAGAGGCAGCGCGGTAGGGACACTTGTTGGATATTGCCTCAGGTTGTGCGATGTCGACCCGATTCGATACGACCTGCTCTTCGAGCGTTTTATGGACCCCGAGCGTAACGAAATGCCCGATGTTGATATCGACATCTGTCAGGCCGGCCGGGCAAAAATCCTCGACTATGTCCGCCAGAAGTACGGCCACGTCGCGCAAATCATAACTGTCGGAACAATGAACGCCCGGGCGGTTATCCGTGACATCTGCAGGGTGCTCGGCGTACCGTTGGCAGAGGCCGACAGATTGGCCAAGCTTGTCCCCTTCTCCCTTGATATGACGCTCGATAAGGCCTTAAAAGCCGAGCCGCAGTTAAAGCAGGATTACGAGAAAAGCGAGCAGACGAGAAAAGTAATTGATATCTGCAAGCGGCTCGAAGGCCTTGCCCGCCACGCATCCGTCCACGCTGCCGGCGTCGTCATTGCCGATGAGCCGTTGACCAATTTCGTACCTCTCTATAAGGCATCCGGCTCCGACGATATCATAACCCAGTACGAAGGCCCTATGGTCGAAAAAATCGGCCTGCTAAAGATGGATTTTCTGGGCCTGAAGACCCTCAGCGTATTAGAGCGGGCCTGCCGGTTGGTCAAAGACATTCACGGCGAGACAATCGACCTGGAAAAACTCGAACTTACCGATGCTTCGGTTTTCCGGATATTCTCCAGCGGCAAAACAAAAGGGGTTTTTCAATTTGAGTCCGCTGGTATGCAGAACTTGCTGATGAAGATGAAGCCCGACCGGATTGAAGACCTTATTGCCGCCAATGCTCTTTTTCGCCCGGGCCCTATGATACTGATACCGGATTACGTTGACCGAAAGCACGGCGCAAAATGGACCCTGCCGCACCCAATTATGAAGGAAATCCTCGACGAGACCTACGGCATTATGGTCTATCAGGAACAGGTGATGCGCATCTGCTTTTCGCTCGGCGATATACCGCTGCGGGAGGCCTACGGCCTCATCAAGGCAATAAGCAAAAAGAAGGCCAGAACCATCGCAAAGGAAAGGGAAAGGTTCATAGCGGGCTGCGTCGATAAAGGCCTGACCAGCCGGCAGGCACAACAGATTTTCGAGCTTATCGAACGATTCGCCGGCTATGGCTTCAACAAAAGCCATTCGACCCGCTATGCCATCATCGCATACCAGACCGCTTATATGAAGACACATTGGCCTGTCGAATTTATGGCGGCGCTTTTGACTTATGAGATGGGCAACACCGACAATGTCGTTGAGTATATCACCGAATTCAGGGAAATGGCCATCGAAGTCCAGGCGCCCGATATCAACGAAAGCGGCGTCGATTTCACGCCCCTATACAAAAAGCGTGATGCATCGTGCGTTGAAAATGAGAAACAAGATACGCAATACGCAATACGCAATACGCAATACGAAAATGGTGTAATACGCTTCGGCCTGGCCGCTGTCAAAGGCGTCGGCGAAAAGGCCGTTGAGCAAATCATCGCAGCTCGCCGGGAAATCGGCCGATTCCAGAGTCTCTTCCATTTCTGTGAAAATGTCGATTTAAGGGCCGCCAATAAGCAGGTCATCGAAGCGCTCATAAAGGCGGGTGCCTTCGACCGGCTCGGCGGGAACCGTGCCCAAATGATGGCTAGCTTCGAAAATGCAATGCAAGTCGGAGCGGGCCTCTAGGCCGACAAGCAAAACGGCCAGATGACTTTCTTCGGCCAGACCGGCGAGAACGACTATTCGCAGGACCATAAACGCCTGCCCGATGTCCCGCCCTGGCCCGAGCTGCAGATGCTCGCCTTCGAAAAACAGGTCCTCGGCTTCTATGTAACCAGCAACCCGCTCAGCCATCACGCTGAAATGATAAACCTCTATTCCACACTCAACACCTCGCAACTGGCCGATTTTAGCCAGGACCGGCAAATCGTAATCGGCGGAATGATAGCAAAGATAAGATTTAATCTGACAAAGACAGGGCGAAATGCCGGCTCAAAAATGGCCGTCTTTACGCTCGAAGATTTGCAGGGACAGGTCGAAGTGGTAATGTTCCCCGAGGTGCTGAATAGATTCAGCAGTTCGTTGGTCGCCGATACAGTCGTTTTTGTAAAGGGAAAGCTCGATTACAGAAGGGAAAAACCCAACATCTTAGCTGTGGAGCTGATACCTCTGGACGAGGTCAGAGAAAAGTTAGCTGCGAAAGTCAGGATTCAGCTGGATGCAAAGGACGTTACCAAAGAAAAGATAGCAACCATAAAAAGCATCTGCCAGAGTCATAGAGGTAGAAGCCCTGTTTATGTAGCGATAAGAACCGATAAAGGCAAGGTCTACGCAACTGCCGACAGGGAGCTGTCCGTCAACCCCGACCTGGATTTTTGCCGAAAAATGCGACAACTCGTCGGCCCCGAAAACTTCCAGCTCGCAAGATAAGAATTTTAGCTACGGATTTCACAGACTTATGAGGAGAAATTATTATGTAGCTTCCAAAAGATGAAAGAAAGTCGTTGGCGTTTTATTATGCTAAAGCAGGAAAAACAAGGCAAAACTTGCGATTTGAGCAACATGTAGAATTAATGAAAGTTCTGGGATTTGACGAAAATACGGAACTGGGACAAATTACTGAAGAGAAATTTGATAGGGTTTTGAACGCTAATGAGGATCTTGAAAATAGAGGTTTCATAAATCTTAGGTACGAAAACGAAGGATTAATAAATAATGTAAGCTTAACTCTTAAAGGTTATGATTTAGGAAGAAAATATAGTTCGACACTCGGAACAGCTTGGGTTTGGTGCAACGAATACAAGTTTTGGGTTATTTTAGCTTTAATAATAAGTCTGATTGGAGTTCTGGTTGCGATTTTTAAGGATTGAAAAAGGAGGCACTTTTGGAAAACAAATTTTCAGGCAGATTTATAGTTTTTGATGGGCCGGACGGTTGCGGAAAGAGTGGGCAGTCAAAAGTTATCTTATTGAAATTGCTATCCATCTGAAGTATTCTGCGACGATAAAATAGGTTTTATCAGATTAAAATGGACGCAATACCTTTGGACACAAC
>JAUVYZ010000120.1 GCA_030602845.1 Phycisphaerae bacterium
CATTTCTTCAGAAGCCCGGTCTCGGCGGATTTTCCATCGCGGTTGGGACCTCGAAATTGAGGCCAGTCATCAGCAAGACATATCCCGCCGGTCAATAGAACGCTCAAAAACAACGCTATTATGTTTTTAACGGGCAATGCCCAATTTTTAGCTGCCACTGACCCGCTCCCCGAACTTGTCTTTGTCCACCGCCCCATAAGTTAGCCGTTGAGCTTATGAGACACCGTGAGTTTTTACCACAAAAAGTGGCTTGACGTCAAGGGAAAAACTCGACGCTCGAATTGAGAATCGAGTTTTTCAGTTGTTTTTTGGGGGCGAGATGTGCTATATTGCTGGACTGGCAACTGGTAATTGGTTAAATAGTTGCCAGTTACGACTCACCAATTACGAATTACAGGAGATTGGCAGTATGGATTTTTGTGTTGAGGACACTCGAAAGAAGGCGCCTGCGAAGTTGAAAGAGCTTATAAAAGACGGGCTTATTACGCTCGACGATGCAACCGACTGGCTGAGGACGATTTACGAGATTCGGTTCTTTGAGGAGAAGGTTTTTGAGCTTTTGGGCCAGAATATCATTAAAGGAGCGTCCCACCTGTATGCCGGCGAGGAGGCAGTCGCTGTAGGGGCCATCGCTGCAATCGAACGTGGAGACGTGATCGGCTCAACACACCGGGGCCACGGCCACTGCGGCGCCATCGGCAACAAATACGCCGACAGCGAGCAGGACCGGCAGAACCACTGGAACCAGATGATGGCCGAGCTGATGGGCAAAGAGACCGGCTACTGCAAAGGTAGAGGCGGCTCGATGCACATTGCCGAAGTGGACAAACAAAACAATCTCGGCTCAACCGGTATCGTCGGCGGTAATCAGGCACCGGCAGTCGGTGCGGCTTTAGCTGAAAAATACAAAAAAAGCGGCAGAGTCGTGATTTCATTTTTCGGGGACGGTTCCACCAATTGCGGCAGTTTTCACGAATCGATGAATATGGCGTCAACCTTGAAAGTGCCTTTAGTGGCAATAATAGAAAATAACCTTTACGGGATGAGCGTGCCGTTCTCCGGCAGTGAAGTTGAAGGCACAAGGAGGGCAAGTAATATCGAGGACATTGCACAACGAGCGGCTGCTTATGACGTGCCGGCTATGATTGTTGACGGCCAGAACGTGGCTGCGGTCTTTCTCGCGGTGCGCTCGGCAGTGAAAAGAGCGAGAGAAGATATGCAGATGACCATTATCGAGGCCAAGACTTATCGCTGGTATGGGCACAGCCGAAGCGACCCACGCGCCTACCGCACCAAGGCAGAGGAAAAGGCCTGGCATGAACGCGACCCCATTATCGTCCTGAGCAAAAAACTACTCAGCGAAAACCTCTGCCCACAGGAGCAATTAGACGAGATAAAAGACAAGGCCTTTGCGACAATCGAAGCAGCAACGAAGTTCGGTCTGGACAGTGCGTGGCCGAGGCCTGCGGATTTAGCCAAAGATGTGTATGTCGAGGAGAGTTACGAGGCTTCGCTTATTGAGTCCGAGAGGGCAGTCAGCACAAAGGTGATGGAAGCGACCGCTGCCTTTGAGGCGGCTCTTGCATCAATAACCGGCAAGACGAAGAAAGAGGCCGCCGAGCAAGCCAGGGCGCAAATCAAGTCTCAGTTCGGTATGGATGTTATGACGATTGGTCAGGCCGTCTCCGCCGCCCAGGCGGAAGAGCTCAGAAGAGATGAAAAGGTTATCGTAATGGGCGAAGATGTCGGGCTCTACGGGGGAGCGTACCAGGCAACCCGCGGGCTGTCGGCGGAATTCGGCACGGACAGGGTCATTGATACGGCGATATCCGAGGCAGCCATTGCAGGTGCCGCGGTGGATGCGGCCCTTCGGGGGATACGGCCTGTAGCCGAGATTATGTATGTCGATTTTGTTACGATAGCGATGGACCAGCTCGTTCACGTCGGCGCTTATAACCGCTATATGTTCGGCGGCAAGGCGAAGGTGCCGATGGTGCTGCGAACCGAAGGCGGCGTCGGCAGATGCATCGCTGCTCACCATTCAGAATCGCTCGAGGCCTGGCTTATGCATCCGCCGGGTCTGTATGTAGTAATGCCCTCAACGCCCTACGACGCAAAGGGTCTGCTCAAGGCGGCTATCCGCAGTGACAATCCGGTGGTCTTTATCGAGCACAAGGCGACCTACGGCCAGCTCGGTGCGGTGCCGGAGGACGATTATATTATTCCGTTGGGCGCGGCAGACATCAAAAGGTCCGGCAAAGATGCGACCATCGTCAGCTACAGCAGGATGGCGATGTGGTCGCTGGAGGCGGCCAAAGTGCTGGCCGAGCAGCGCGGCATCGACGCCGAGGTAATCGACGTGCGAACGCTGAAGCCGCTGGATATAAAAAGGATAGCCGAATCGGTTCGCAAAACCGGGCGACTGGTCACGGTCAGCGAGGGCTTCTGCACCTGCGGCGCCGGCAGAGAGATAACCGGTGCGTTTATGGAATACGAGTTTGACGACGGCAGCCGCGGCTTCGATTATCTGGATGCGGCGCCGGTAAATCTGGCGGCAGCCGATGTGCCGCCGCCGATGAGTGAGCCGTTAGAGACGGCAAGTATACCAAGCATCCAAGAAATCGTTGAAGCCGTTAAGGCAATTGTTTAACTAATACGAAATTCGAAGCACGAAATACGAAGTAAATGAGGATTCTATAAATGGCGAGAGAAGTAAGATTGCCGCAGCTTGGCCAGACGATGGAAGAAGGAACTATCATTAGCTGTATGGTCAAGGTCGGCGATGAGGTCAAAAAAGGCGATGTGATTTTTGAGATAGAGACCGACAAGGCAACACTCGAGATGGAATCACCAGCTGACGGCTTTGTAAAGCATATCCTTGCTGAAGTGGAGCAGACGCTGCCAGTCGGTGATGTGCTTATGATTCTCGGCGAAAAGGACGAAGAGATACCGCAAAGTTTTATCGATTCATTGAAGAGCACAACCACCACTCCGGCTGGTGAAGCGCCAGCTGCTGCTGAAGCTGCGGCTGTGGTCGCTGCGGCTGAGCCGGCCAAGCCGGAGCCGACCAAGCCGACAGCGAAAGTAAAAGCATCACCGCGGTCAAAGAAATTGGCCGAGGAGCTTGGCGTGAGTCTGGCAGCAGTTACCGGCACAGGCCCCGGCGGCAGAATTGCCGAGGAGGATGTCAGAAAAGCCGCTGCATCAAAACCGGCTTCGCCTTCAGTAGCTGCACCAGAAGTCAAACTCGGTGAAACCATACCGCTCAATAGAGTGCAGAAAATAACCGCACAAAAAATGCTGCAGTCAAAACGCGATATTCCGTGCTTCTATCTGACTGTAAAAGCCGATGTTACCGACATCGTTGAATTGCGGACCAAACTGAACAAGACCAGTCCGTCCAAGGGCCGGATTAAAATCTCCTACAATGACTTTATTATGCGAGCGGTCGCAATCGGGCTGGAGAAATTTCCGATTATGACAGGTCAGTTAGCCGGTGACACTATCCGGCTGGCAGAAGCAATCGGCATTGGCCTGGCAATTAGCGTGCCGGGCGGTCTGGTTGCACCGATTGTCAAGGACGTGAACAAAAAGGATGTTACCCGGATTGCACGTGACAGTAAGGTTCTGGTTGAAAAGGCCCGCAGTAATAAACTGGCTCCGACGGATTTGGAAGGCGGCTGTATCACCGTAAGCAACCTTGGTGCCTTTGGGATAGAGTCCTTTATCCCGATTGTTGTGCCCGGCCAGTGCAGTATCCTAGGCATCGGTCAGATAACCAACACGTGCGTGCCGGACAATGGCAATATCGTGACGCGGAAGTTAATGAACATGACGCTCTCGGTGGACCACAGAGTTACTAACGGTGCATACGCAGCCCAGTTTTTGGACTTCGTAAGAAAACTGCTGGAAGATACGTCCACTTTTGAATAATTGTAAATGGTTAAATGGTGATGAAGGAGCATCTGAAATGGCAAAGAGAGTTGAAGCAGTGCGCTTGCCGAGTATAAGGAAAGCCACGCCCAAGGTTCCTGTTATTGGAGTTTTTGCCACCAGTGACCCGCGTATCGACCGGGCGAGCCGAACTCGCTGCCAAAACATTGCGAAGATGGCAGCTGATGTGATTAGCGGCTCCGTGGTTATGCCTGACAAGACATCTGTTCCGGTGGTCTATTCTACCGTGCTGATAGATGGCGAAGCACAAGCTGACATTGTCGCTCAGCAGTTTTGCAAAGCCAGCGTCGATATTTTAGTATGTGTGCCGGACACCTGGGCCTTCCCGCAGCTTACCACTATCTCGCTGCTGCAGCAATTCGGCGCCAATACGCCCATAAATATTACCTGCGGCACTAGCGGTCCCAAGCCCGGCGTGGTCTATGCCCATGCGCTCAATGGCGCTATCAGCCAGTACGGACGAATGGTTACCTTAAACGTCGGGACCTGGCCTGATACCGGAATGAATCCGAAGATGACCGAGCAGACGGCCAAGAACCTTATCGATTGGTGCTATGCGGCGGTAACGGCGGTGGCCTTGCGGGGCCGCAGAGTTATGGTTTTAGGGCACGACTCGATGGGAATGGAAACAGCTTTAGCCCACGTACTGCCGACAAGGAATACATTCGGCCTGGAAATCACGCGTCTGGATATGAAGCTTCTGGCTGATATGCTGAACAAAAAGGCTTATGACAAAAAAGAAGTCAAGGCATTGCGAGCATGGATTAACAGATACGTCGGCAAAAGGCTGGAACTGCGCAACGAAGCCGACAGCGAACGATTTAATATGAGCTTGGCAATGTATTTAATAGTTCGCGACCTGATGGCCGATTTGAACGCAGTTGGCGGAGGCTTTATGAGCCAGTTGGAATGGGGCAGTGACCCGCGCGGCCTGCCGCTGCCTGTAGCCGATGTGATGGAGTCGCTGTTTAACAGCACGTTTGATCATAACGGCCGTAAAGCCCCGCTGCCCTTTGCCACCGAAGCCGACGTGCAGGGACTTTTGACAATGCTGTTTATGACGTACCTCTCCGGCGGAAATCCGCCTCTGTTTATGGATTTTAGAAAGGTGTGGGAAGCGTGGGAAATTAAAGAACTGGCCGAAAAAATCGGCGTTAAAAAACTGGATAAAAAAGCAGACTACTACTGCAAAGGTCTGGTCGATGGTGACAATTCCGGCAGTGCTGCATTCGATTGGGCAGCAGAACCCGGAGCATCTATCAAATAGATTATGGATGGCGTTGGAATGCCTCTGGCGGATGAATTCTACTTCACCGGCGGCGGTAATTCAGTTACGTTTATGACGCCGGGTGGAATTGAAGGCATCGCGGCTCGATGCGCTTACAGCAGTACCACCGGCTTATTCAGTATGATATGGGATGAGGCGTGTACAACAGAAGTGCCTAAAGAACTTGCCCGGGCGATGTGTGAGCTGACTACGCCCACGTGGCCACATACGTTTGTCGTGCCGAAGTACGCCAGTATGACTGAGTATAAACAATATCCGCCGGCCAACCACTTTCATATGACCTGGAACCTGCCGGTTGCCCGGCTGCAGCACTGGATGGATTTGACGGCAGTGCTGAGCGTTACACCCTGGGCGGCGCGACCGAAGTTTATTGAAGGCATTGACAGGCCGCAGCCTTTGGTTCACCTGCTCAATGGAGGCGAGGATGCTTTCAAACTGCTGAGCGTTCGTCGCTGAGAAGCTATATAGTCAAATACTCAGCTACTCGAAAAATTAAAAATTCCCGGCTCCGCCGCGACCGAATAGCTCGAGCTATAGCTAAGCTGAGCAAATTATGAACCTATGCTTATTGGGAAGTTTCTTCCCGCCTGACGCCGTGATATGTCGTCAGGATGTACTCAAATTTCTTCGCTGACCTCGGCTCCAAGATAAGCGTGAACTTGACCGTATCCACATCGACTTTCTCGAACTCGTCGAAATCACCACTTTTCTCCAGCCTCCAGTATAGCGTATTGAAGTTGCGCTGAATCTCGACCTTAACGCCAATCTCGCGAGTGTTCCTGACCTCAATCTTGAATTTGCGAATCTCATCGAAACCGGAGATGTTGCGGTTTCTGTCAAACCTGTAGTTCTTCGTCTCAAAATCCATAAGCGTCGGCTCAACAACAAGGTTGGCGACCGCACCAAGATTAAGCTCCACATCCTCATCCACCGGAATATACTTAAACGAAGATTGTCCCGTATAAGATAAGTGTCCCTTATCGTCAACGCCCCTATAAACCTTCAGCATCCCGCCGGGTATCGGTGTTTCGCCTAACTTATGCTCTTTATCGTTTTTGAAGCTAAGAAACCGCACCACGGAATTGCCATAGCGCTCCTGCTCATATTTATACAAATTCACCACCGGCACCTCATCAACATCAAAACTCAGCAGCCGTTTCGACCAGCCGGTAGGTATCGTCTCCGTCCCCTCAATTGTATAAAGAAA
>JAUVYZ010000053.1 GCA_030602845.1 Phycisphaerae bacterium
CTTTCCGATTGGAATACGACAATGCGAACCACCAAATGGGTCCGTTTGAAGGTGCTTTCCGCCCGGTTGGTAACATTCTGGTTGGCGGGACCGGCAAATGGAAAGCGGCCAAATTCACGCTGCCGCAGTGCCGCTTTATGAATCGGTGCAACGGCACCGACTTTCGTATTGTCATTCTTGGCGGCGACTTGGCGCTTGCCATAAGCAGGATTAAGCTTGTAAGAACGAGGTGAGCCCGTTAGAGGGACCCCGCCTTGCAGGGACTCAAATAAGACGCCTTTTCTACGAATTATCCACTAACAATGTAATTTTTCGACAAAGTCTTACATTTTTTAGGGATTTGAGCATACGGTTAGTCCGCAAGTCGGCCGGTAGATATAATTTTGGAACGCGATTTGCGAGGGCAGATATAACTTCTTTATTCCAAACAACTTACACCCCCCAATCTTTGATTTTGGATGGGTTGGGAAAGCGGCGGTAAAAGATTATATCAATTTCAGCCGGTATCTTTGGCTTTGCCGAAAGAAAACTGTAAGAGGCGGAGGTTAAGTTATCAACAGGTTATCCACAACGCCGAAATGCTTGCGAGCGCAAGTTTGATAGATGTCTTAATGGCCGTATAATGCAAAAAAAACTTCGGGATTGTATAAGTCCTTGTGAATAAAAGTTATAGACAAAATAGCAGCCGGATGAGGTATTTAATATTTTTGTTTTTTAAGTTGTGCTAAAGCGGCGGGCAATTATACAGTACAGTAATACTCAATATTTGAATTATTTATTTGGCAAGGACCATACAATGAAAGAAGCGTTGATTTCTATTGGCGAATCAGTCCACGCTTCAATCCCGAAGACCGGCAAGGAAATGGCACAGTTGGCCGAACTCGGCCCCGATGCGTATTCGGCTCCGAGTCCGCCACAAGGCGGATTAAACTATATCAAGTCCCTGATTGAATCGCAGGCGGCTGATGGTGCCGATTACATAGCAGTCAATCTCGACGCCTTCGGGGAGAGCGAGCCGCAGGTTGCTGTTGATATGATGGTCGAATACGTCAGGATGGTCCGCAAATGGGGCAACGGCGTGCCGGTTTGCATCGACAGCAGCAACGATGATATTCTGATAGCCGGTTTGAAGGAGTGGTATTCGGAAAATTCGAAATTCGAAATTCGAAATTCGAAATTCCCGGCCGGTGGCCGGGCGCAGCCACTTATAAATTCGGTCAAGGTTTATACGATGGACAACCTGCTGCCTCTAAAAGAGCATTTCGACTATGCGTTCATCGGCCTTTTGGTCAGCGAAGAAGCGCCTGCCGGCCCGGGCGGCTCGCACTCGGTTGATGAGCTGTATTCTCTCGCAAAGCAGATTTTTGATGCGGCGGTTGGACAATACGGCTTTAAGAGCAAAGAGATATTCTTCGATTCGACTGTGTTTCCGTTAGCGATAGATATGCCGATGGAATCGGGTGTGCCGGGCTATACCTACCGGGCGTTTGAGACAATAAAGAAGATTAAGAGCGACACGAAGATGAAGGGGGTGCATTGCTCGCTTGGGGTAAGTAACTGCGTGCGCGATTTGCCGGGTCGGAAAATCGGCGTCTGCAGGGCATACGTCGCAAAGGCAATGGAGTACGGCCTTGACGCCGCCATTGTCAACGTGGCACATCATTATGGGCAGGTTGAGCCGGCCCCGGAATTGTTAGAGCTGGTTGATGCCTACGCAAAGATGGACGGCTCGGCTGAAAAGATGAACGAAGCGATGGCGTTAATGGGCAAATTCTGCCGGGAGAACAGAAAACACGGTAAGACTTGATCAAGCCTATTTCTTTTTCAATTTGACGGCCGTGCCATAGGCAAGAAGCTCTGCTGCCCCTGCCATTACCGCCGAGGTAGTAAAGCGCGTACAGACAATTCCGTCGGCGCCTTTGCTTTCGGCATCAGCAATCAGCCGGTCAAAGGCTTGTTCACGGGATTCGGCCAGCATTTTCGTATATTCGGTAATCTCACCTCCTACCAGGGTTCGCAAGCTCGCCATAATGTCTTTGCCGACGTGCCTGGCCCGGATTGTATTGCCCTTCACCAAACCCAGAGTTTTAATGATTTCGTAATCCGCGAAGTCATCTTGTGTCGTAATCAGCATTCTAACCTCCTATTTCTCAACATTCTTTGAATAGTGGTCATCTTCCTTGCTTGACAAACGGTCCTTGACGACCTTTGCAAACAAGAGGCCAATACCAAGTATTGCCACCAGCCCAATGATGCCGAATGGGAAAGCGGCAATCATTCCGACCAGCATTGCAATCAGCCAGCATACAGCGACGATTAACAGTAGAATATATCCGATTTTTTCCATCTCAATAACTCCTTATGTTAACCTCATTGAACAAAGGGCGCTTAACCCTGGATTACACCGCCTGATTGCCGTAACACATTACAGCGTTTTGTACTTTATTATTTCAATGTACCTGATATTTATGCGTTTTACAAGAGTTTATGCGCGATATTTAAACCGATATTTCCCGGAAGACTTGTACCCAGCCACGTCACTATTGCATTGGGGACGTTTGTTTACTTTACCAGAATCTAAAGCATCGATAGACTCACAGCCATTATTAACATACCCAGGACTATACCTAAAATGACGGTATGGCCGTGACCATAACGATGAGCCATAGGGAGCAGTACATCCACTGAGATATATACCATAATGCCTGCGATGAATGCCGAAAGGGCCGCAAGAAGAAGCGGTGTTAAGAACGGCAGTAATATCAGGTAACCCACAATAGCTCCTGCGGGCTCAGCAGTACCGGAAAGGAAAGAGTAGATGAACGCTTTATTTTTATTGCCTGTTGCGTAAAGAATAGGTACTGATATCGAGATACCCTCCGGGATGTTGTGAATAGCTATCGCCACGGCTATAAACAGGCCGAGTTTCAAATCACTGAGAGCTGTTCCAAAAATGGCTAATCCTTCGGGGAAGTTATGAATCCCAATGGCTAATGCGGTCAAAAGCCCGGTTTTCATAAGGGGCCCCTCCACTTTCTTTGCCATGGTATCATCAAGTCCCTCATAGTGATGAGGATTCTCTACTTCTGGTATTAACATATCAATCAATCCGATGAAAGCTATCCCTATGAAGAAGGCAGCGAGGCCCCGGATTTGGCCCACAGTCTCCAGAGCTTCTGGCAGAAGTTTCATAAAGGATACATAAATCATCACGCCGGCAGACAAGCCCAGTGAAAAGGACAGGTAAATTATCTTTGGTTTCCTAATGAAATAGGCAATGGCACTTCCTATTCCTGTAGAAAGACCTGCAATAGCTGTAAGTATTAGAGCGGCAATGACATTTTTCGGTACGTCCATAATTGGCCCTGATTATCGAATGACTGAATATATTAGCTGCTATGCGGAACATAATAGTAGCGCAGGGAACTTTTAGCAAATTCATTTTTTCAATCTGAAGCGCCGCCGGATAGATTTTACTCTTGACCCCTGAAGCCATCCTTTGTAAAAGCAGTATCCGCTTATTGACAGTGAAATGTTGATTGTCCAAAACCGAAAAAGGAGCAAAATATGGAAAAGATTCAAGTGTTAAAGAGTTACACTTTTTCAATTATGGTTATCGTGTTGTTTACACTTTTAACAGGATGCCAAATGGAGGAATCGCATAAAATGACCCGCCTGGGGCAGGTGCCGTTCACCGACGTGGCGTTTGCGGATGAGTTCTGGGCGCCGCGGATTGAGACCAACCGCAAGGTAACTGTCCCCTACGCTTTCAAGAAGTGCGAGGAAACCGGACGCATCAGTAACTTCGCCAAGGCCGGAGGCCTGATGGAAGGAAAATTCGAGGGCATCTACTTTAATGATTCGGACCTTTACAAGGTGATAGAAGGAGCTGCCTATTCCCTGAAAAACCATCCCGACCCGGAACTTGAGAAATATGTTGACGGGGTGATTGATAAAATCGCGGCGGCTCAATGGGAGGACGGTTATCTTTATACCTTTTATTCCGTGCCGCGGCGACAACCGGAAAAGCGGTGGACTAACGTTCGAGGCAAACATGAGCTTTACTGTGCGGGGCACTTTTTCGAAGGGGCCGTCGCTTATTACCAGGCCACCGGAAAAAGAAAGGTTCTTGATGTTGCAATCAGGCTTGCCGATTATATTGATTCGGTTTTCGGTCCCGACAAAAAACGTGATGTGCCCGGTCACGAGGAAATAGAGATAGGTCTGGTGAAGCTGTATCGCGTAACGGGCAACGAGAAGTACCTCAAGCTGGCGAAGTTCTTTCTCGATGAGCGCGGCCGGGCCGAGGGACACAAACTCTATGGCCCGTACAGCCAGGACCATAAGCCGGTGGTTGAGCAGGACAAGGCGGTTGGTCACGCCGTCCGAGCCGGTTACCTGTATTCCGGAATGGCGGATGTTGCTGCCCTGACCGGTGATGCCAATTATGTCAAGGCGCTCGACCGGATATGGCAGGACGTCGTCTCGAAAAAGCTGTATCTGACCGGTGGTGTCGGCGCCCGACGCGGCGGCGAATCCTTCGGTAACGATTACGAGCTGCCCAACAAGACGGCCTATTGCGAGACCTGTGCCGCCATCGCCAACGCTATGTGGAACCATCGCCTGTTCCTGCTGCACGGCGAGGCAAAGTATATCGACGTTCTGGAACGGGTAATCTACAATGGGTTCCTTTCGGGCATTTCCCTAAGTGGGGACAAGTTCTTCTATCCGAACCCATTAGCCAGTGATGGCAAACACCAGCGAAGCCCGTGGTTCGGCTGCGCCTGCTGTCCCACGAACATCGTGCGTTTTATGCCGTCGCTTCCCGGATATGCTTACGCGCACCGGGGCGACATTGTGTATGTGAATCTTTTCGTCGGCGGAAGCGCTACAATTAAGATGGATGACAATACCGTGCGTCTAAGGCAGGAGACGCGCTACCCCTGGGATGGAGATGTGAAGATTACGGTTGAGCCGAAACGTTCGAAGGAATTCGCGATTTACGTTCGAATTCCCGGCTGGGCCCAGAATCAACCCGTGCCCAGCGACTTGTACCGGTATTTGAACAAGAGCCGAAAGAAAGTAACACTCAAGGTCAACGGCAAGCCGTTTGCTCTGGATATGGATAAGGGCTTCACCCGCATCCGCCGGAAGTGGAAGAAAGGCGATGTAGTCAAACTGACTTTACCTATGCCGATACGGCGCGTGCTGAGCCACGAAAATGTCAAGGACAATGCGGGAAAGGCGGCGCTGCAGCGCGGTCCAATAGTATATTGTGCTGAATGGCCGGACAACGGCGGACGGGTGAGCAACCTTGTCTTACCGGATGACGCAGCGCTTAGGCCCGAATACCACAAGGACATGCTGAGCGGTGTTGCCGTAATTCGGGGTAAGGCCAGCAGTTCGTATTCCAGCAAAGATGGAAAATATACGGTAACGAAGGAGCAAGACTTTGCCGCGATTCCCTACTACGCCTGGGCGCACCGCGGCAAGGGTGAGATGGCAGTGTGGCTGGCTCGGTCCGCCGAAGGAGAAAGCAAATGAAAAGATGGCACGTCCTGGTGACGGTTTGGATTTTACTGCTCGTTTTGCCGTCTTTTGCAGTTGAGCAAGCACGCGTTTCGAGTCAGGTTAAATCCGGCACTTTCTTTGTCGCTACAAATGGCAATGATTCCTGGTCGGGCCGAATACCGCAGCCCAATGCGAAGCGCACGGATGGTCCGTTCGCCACGCTTCACGCCGCGTGCCGCGCGGCAAGAAAGCTGGGCATAAAACAACCGCGAAAGGTCATTGTTCGGGCTGGACGGTATTTTTTCGACAAGCCGTTGGTGCTAAATGATAAAGACGCCGGGCTGACCATAGAATCGGCACCGGGGGCTACGGTCTGTATCTATGGCGGCCGGGAAGTGGCCGGCTGGAAAAAAGACGGCGAGAAATTCTACTTAGTGACACTACCCAGGGTTAAGGAGGGAAAGTGGGACTTCCGATGTCTCGTGGTGAATGGGCGCTTTTGCCGGCGTGCCCGCCTGCCGGAGAAAGGCTTTTTCAAACACCTTAGTAGTTTCAATGTGCCCTGGATGACCAGTACGGGCGGCGGATGGAAGCGCAAACCGACGAATGAGGAGCTGACCACATTGAAATACCGCTCTGAAGACCTTGGCTCCCGGCTGGACATTAACAATGCGGAACTGACCGTCTATCATATGTGGGACGAATCACTGGTCGGTGTGTCCGCTATGGACACGAAATCCCGGACCCTGACCTTTGCCAATCCTGCAGGGCACCCGCCGGGGGCGTTCGGTGTCAAAAAGTACGTCGTCTGGAACGTGCGAGAAGGAATGACCAGGCCGGGCCAGTGGTGTCTCGACCGCACGGCCGGCAAGCTGGTCTATTGGCCTCTGCCCGGAGAGGATATGAGTAAAGCGCTGGTTTTGGCCCCGACCATCGAATCCATTATTCGGATTCAAGGCACCAGGGGCAAGCCGGCTATGGGCATAACCATTCGCGGCCTGACGCTCTCGGTTACAACCACTCCGCTCAAGGCGGGGGGCTTCGGTGCGGGAAAGTTCGATGGGGCCGTCTCTGTGGTTTCTGCCGAGAGCTGCCGTCTTCTTGACCTCGAAATCGTCAATGTCGGCGGCCAGGGCATCAAAGTCTCTGGTAAGGGCCTGCGTATCGAAAATTGCCACGTCCATCACACCGGTGCCTGCGGCATCAGGTTCAGCGGAGAAGGAGTCATTGTTGCCGACAATCACATCCACGACGTCGGCCTTACCTATCCCAGTGCCATTGGGCTCCAGGGCGGCGGCAAGGACGCCGAGATAAGCCACAACGAAATCCACGACACGCCCTACACGGCCATCAACTGCGGCGGACAAAATAACCGCATCGAACACAATCTGATTTATCGCGCAATGCTGGAGCTCCACGACGGCGGCGGTATCTACTGTTTCGCAGGTAAGAATCTGGTATTGCGGGGCAATTTCATCCGGGACATCATCGACACCGGCGGCTATGGCGCCTCGGCTTACTACCTCGATGAGCGGTCTGAGAACTGCCTGGTCGAGGGCAACCTGTCGCTTCGTGTGGCCAGACCGTCGCACAACCATATGGCGAACAACAACACCATCCGCAACAATGTTTTTATCATTGACGCAGACGCGAGACTCACATTTCCCAGGTCGTCGAACTACGTCTTTGAGAAAAACATCATCTACGCAAAGGGCGGGATTACACTGGAAAACGCTGATGCGATAACGACATTCCGGAACAACATCCTGTTCAGCGCAAAAGGCAAAGTGCAGTGTCAGAAGCTTGAAAGGTACAGCCGAAAAGGCACCTATTCGCTTGAGCCCGAGAATGGAAACCTGCTGGTCGACCCGCTCCTTGTTGAGTTCGACAAAGGCAGGGTCAGCGTTGCCGCCGAATCTCCCGTACTCAAGCTGGGCATAAAAACGGTCGATGTCAGCTCTGCGGGTCGGCGTCCTCGAATTGACGATTGACGATTGAAAATCGAGCGAGAGCGTGAAATTTTATTCTTGACCCCTTAACCGGTCTTTGTTAAAAGAAAATCGGTTTGTTAAGTCAAATATAACTTAATCGAAAGGAATTGGACTATGGCAGAAGTGAACGAAACCCCGGAGCCGGCAGAAGAATCAGCCGGTGAACAGCCCACGGGCAAGGAGCAGCCCGCAGGCACGGAAGAACCCGCCGGTGCCGAACAGCCCAAAGATGTTCAAGAGGCCCAGGCACCTAAAGAAGTCAGTAAAGATGCCCGTATGTGGGCGATGTTGTGCCATCTTTTGGCTATCTTTACCAGCTTTATTGCTCCTTTGATTATCTGGCTGGTGAAGAAAGACGAGGACCCATTTATTGACAATCAAGGTAAGGAAGCACTGAACTTTCAGATTACGGTGGCTATTGCGATGGTTGTGTCATGGTTGCTGACTGCTATTTGTATTGGAATTTTCCTGCTCTTTGCTGTGTGTGTTGCAAACCTGGTCTTTTGCATCATGGGCACTGTAAAGGCAAATAGCGGTGTAGCTTATCGCTATCCGGTCAGTATCCGGTTCATTAAGTAAAAATTTAGTCGGCGGCAACGGGAATTAACTAACCACGTGCCGGTATATGATTTCTCATCAAGTCGCAGATTGGCGTGTGTGCTATTGCTTTTTGCGCTCTCATAGGTCACAAGGTGCTGATAGTAGGCGGGCTGATTGCTGTGATGCCTTTGACTGGCCTTTGTTTAGAAAAGCACAAGACATAAAGCTTTGGTCTTTGGTCTGTAGTATTTGTCGGCTTGTCGCGTCATTTATTCATCAATGACTGCTCGATAAATAGCGAGCCGGCAGGTCAGTTCAAGTATCTAAAAACGGGAGAGGAGGTCATTTAATGAAATCTAAAATGAACCCCGTTAGAGGGACCCCGCTTTGCGGGAACCCAAATTCTATAAGCCGGGAACATCCTGCCAAAAGGAAGATTTCTAACGGTATAAACCGGCGGGAATTTATCAAGGCAATAGGCCTTGGGGCGGCGGCGCTGACGATGCCGGGCTGTGCGGGCGTCGCCGGGCGAATTTCGGGCAAGGCGTCCGGGGACAAACCGAACTTTATTATCATATTCTGCGATGACGCGGGCTACGCCGATGTCGGCTGTTTCGGAGCGAAAGGATTTGAAACGCCGAATCTGGACCGTATGGCCGCCGAGGGTGTGCGCTTCACGGATTTCTACGTTGCTGCCGCCTCGTGCACGCCGTCGCGCGCGGCACTGATGACCGGCTGCTATCCGCAGCGTGTGGGCCTGCCGCACGTGCTCGGCCCGAAAGCAAAAATCGGCATCAGCAGCGGGGAACAGACAATCGCAGAGCTCCTCAAGTCGCGCGGGTACGCGACGGCTTGCTATGGTAAGTGGCACCTGGGGCATCATCCTGAGTTCCTGCCGAAGCGTCACGGTTTTGATGATTACTTCGGCCTGCCTTACTCGAACGATATGTGGCCGCACCACCCGACTAATAAGAGCTTCCCCGACCTGCCGCTGGTTGAAGGCGAAAATATCATCGAATACAACCCCGACCAGACGAAGTTGACCACGTGGTATGCTGAGCGGGCTGTCAAGTTTATTGAGGCCAATTCGGACCGACCGTTTTTTCTTTATGTGCCGCACTCGATGCCGCACGTGCCGCTGTATGTTTCGGATAAGTTTAAGGGCAAGTCGAAGCAGGGGCTGTACGGCGACGTCATTATGGAAATCGACTGGTCGGTGGGTCAGATTCTTTCGACGCTGAAACGATTGGGCATTGATGAACAAACGCTGGTGATGTTTACATCGGATAACGGGCCGTGGCTGAGCTACGGCGACCATGCCGGCTCGGCCAGGCCGCTTCGTGAGGGCAAGGGCACGACGTTTGATGGTGGCCAGCGGGAGCCGTGTATCATCCGCTGGCCTGGCAGAATCCCTGGCGGGACGGTCTGTGATGAGCCTGCTTCTGCGATGGACGTCCTGCCGACGCTGGCGAAACTGGCCGGAGCAGAGTTGCCCGCCCTGCGCATCGATGGCAAGGACATCTGGTCGCTGATGTCGGGACAACCCGGGGCCACGAGTCCGCACGAGGCGTTCTTCTACTACCGCGGCTGGGCGCTGGAGGCAGTCCGCAGCGGCAGATGGAAGCTTCACCTGCCGCACAGCTACCGCACGTTAGGTGGACGACCCGGCGGCACAGGCGGTAAACCAGTCAAATACGAGCAGGCCAAAATCGGCCTGGCACTGTTCGACCTGGAAAAAGAC
>JAUVYZ010000257.1 GCA_030602845.1 Phycisphaerae bacterium
CACGGACTCGGCCACTGCATAATATGGTTCGGCTCAGCTTTTTTCCAGAGCGCAAAATCCACCGGCTTTCTCTTCTCCGGCGAAACCTCTACACGGGCACTGGCCTGCATCTCTTCGACATTTCTGCCGGAGAGTTTCCCATAGTCTTTGAATTTGGATACATCGAAATACACCGAGCCAGTCACTTCATAAGCATATCCCTTTTCAAGAAGTGTCTTTACCAGCTCTATCTGCTCGGTTATATGTCCGCCGGCTCGCGGGCTTATATCCGGCCGAGCGCAGTTCAATCTGTCCATATCCTCGAAGTAGCTGCAGGTGTAGTACTCCGCCAGCGCCATCGGATGTTTCTTCTCTTTTTTTGCCGCCTCAACAACCTTATCTTCACCTTCATCCGCATCGTCGGTCAAATGACCAACGTCGGTTATATTCTGCACGTAGGTAACACTGTATCTCAGGTAGCGAAGATAGCGAACAAGCACATCGAAGCTTACATAACTTTTCGCATGCCCTAAATGTGCATGCCCATATACGGTCGGCCCGCAGACATATACCCCAACCTGGCCTTTCTTCAACGGCTTAAACTCTTCTTTCCTTCTCGTCAAGCTGTTATAAAGCTTCAAACCCATCTACAAACACCTTTAAAAATGCCTAATTGGTAATTGATTTGAGCACTTAGTTTTATTTTCAATAATCAATTATCATTAATCAGTAATCAATTACAACGTCCTTCTTTTCTTCTTTCTCAAAAGTGCTATCGCCGTGGCGGCCATCGCCTCGCCCGCTCCCACATCACCAAGCTCTTCGTTTGTTTTTGCCTTGACGTTCACCGCAGTAAAATCAATCCCCAAAAGCCCGGCAATACATCTTTTCATCTGTCCTTTGACAGGCTCCAATTTCGGCTGCTCTTCGTGGATTATCAAGTCAATATTGACCACTTCCCAGCGTTTTTATTCGAGCTGTTCCTTTACAATAAACAAAAGCTCTTTGCTGTCTGCGTCTTTCCAGCGCGGGTCCGTATCGGGAAACAACGTCCCTATATCACCCATCCCGCTTGCCCCGAGCAGTGCATCGACGACGGCGTGCAGGCCCACATCACCATCGCTGTGGCCGGCTAAGCCGGCCGGGTACGGCACATAAACTCCGCCTAACATCAGTTTCCTGCCTTCAACTATCCTGTGGATATCAGTGCCTATCCCGGTTCTATATTCTGCCTTGGGTTCCTCAATCACAACAGCCCCTTTGTGCTGGGGACATCCGTCCCGACAATCCTCACTGCCCCGGCAAGTGCCTTGCCCAATCCCTTGAAAATCGCCTCAGCTATGTGATGGCTGTTCGTCCCGTATGGCACGTTTATATGCAGATTAAACTTGCCTGTATTTGAAAAGCTCCGCAGCATCTCCTCCAGGCACTCGACATCAAAATCGCCGATTTTATCTGTGCGGTAGTCAACGTTATACACACAGCTCGGCCTGCCGGACAAATCTACCGACACGTTAGCCAGGGTCTCTTCCATCGGCACAGAACTATGTCCGTATCTGCAAATCCCTCTTTTGTCCCCGAGGGCGCCCAATAAACATTCGCCCAGGCATATTGCAATATCTTCGACCGTATGGTGCACATCGACATTCAAATCGCCTTTGGCGCGGACCACCAGGTCAATTTTGCTGTGCTTGCTCAGGTGCGTAAGCATATGGTCTAAAAAGCCGATGCCGGTGTCAATCTCATATTTGCCGACGCCGTCCAGATTAAGCTCTACACTGACATCGGTTTCTTTTGTTTGCCTGTGAGTTTTAGAGGTCCTTTCTTTCATAAGATTATCCCTTATATTGTGTCATTGCGAGCGCAGCGAAGCAATCTATTCTGACAAAATTTCTTTCAGAGCCAGAACGAGCTTATCGTTTTCTTCACTCGTGCCGACCGTTATCCTCATCTTGTTACTCAGCCTGGGCAGGTCAAAGAACCTCACATAAATATTGCGCTGTACCAGTTTATCATATATTTCGTTTGCCTTGCAATTTTTGCTCTCGGCAAGAACAAAATTAGCACAGCTTCTTGCCACTTTGAATTTCAAAGCTTGCAGTTGCGCAGTCAATATGGCGCGGTTTCTCTTTACTTCTTCGACATTTTCTTTGAAGCACTTCTGGTCTTTTATCGCTGCAGTGGCGACGGCAATAGCAACCGCATTGACATTATAGGAGTCCTTGACCTTCATAAGGCCCGCTATCAAACCCGGCCCGGCAATCGCATATCCGAATCTCATCCCCGCAAGCGAGTACCCTTTACTCATCGACCGAAGTATGACCACATTATCGAACTCTTTAACCAGCCCCGCACAATTCTCTTCTGCAAAATCCACGTAGGCCTCATCAATCAGTAAAACCCCGGCTAATTCGTCCGCCAGCGACGCCATTTCGTCAACGCTTGTGAAGGTCCCGCTCGGTGCGTTCGGATTGCAAACAATAGTCAAAGCCGCACCGGTTCCAACCAATTTGGGCGGGAGATTAAACTCGCCGTCGAACGGCACTTCGATTGTCTTGCAATTTTGCAGATTGGCCAACACCGGATAAAGTGAATAACTGGGAACAGGATATGCGACAGGCCGATTTTCGTCACAAAACGCACGCAGAGCAATAGTCAGCAGCTCGTCTCCGCCGTTGCAGCACATAATATGGTCAGCCGAGACGTCGTTAACTTCCGCCGCCGCTTCCCGAAAAGCGTTCCCCATAGGGTCCGGATATCGCCGAAGCTGCTCCGCATTTATTTTTGCCAGCACTTTCATTACCTTCGGCGAGGGCGGATAGGGATTTTCATTGGTATTCAGCTTTACCACATCCGTTTCAGATGGCTGAAAGCCCGGCTCATAACCCTTTGCCTTTTCAATATTTTCCCGAAAATACCCCATTATCCACTCCAATAATGTCATTGCGAGCGCAGCGAAGCAATCTCTTTTTCTATCCGCTAAACGCTATCCGCTATACGCT
>JAUVYZ010000158.1 GCA_030602845.1 Phycisphaerae bacterium
ACTCTGTCAACTTCTTTTTCGACGGCGTCAAAATTTTTTGTGGTCATTGGTCTCGGGTCCATATTGATTCGGACCATAACCTCGGGATGTGCTTTCATCTTTTCCATAAACATTTGTTGATTTGTTCCTGCGGGACAGCAAACGTATCCGGTTCCCGTCTCGAGGATTGCATCAAGAATTGGGGTTGTATCACCACCCATAACGCAGGGAACAGGGTGACCGACAACGGCAGCGGCTCTTCTAATGATGGCTTTCAGAGCGCCAAGCTCGATGTCCCTGAAGTTTTGCGGCGACATCAATGGAGGCACTGCTGCTGATTCAAAAAATGCAATATCCAGACCTTGACGTACGATTTCTTTGCAAAACCTGATTTGTCCGTCGACAAGGTAATGAAGGGCGTCACGGACTGCATCGGGGGCCGTTAGAATCTCGCACAATATGGGCTCAAATCCCATCAAGTTGGTTGTTAGAGAGAAGGGGCCGGCCAGAGGTACTCTCACGTCCGCCTCGGGACATTCACTTGCAACGCGCTTAGCGGCTTCTATAACCATTGGAATGCGGCCATCTGTTTCAGGGTCAAACGGCTTGAGACTCATCAATTCTTTTGTCGTCGAGTATGGATGCTTGTGAATAGCAGGAATCCCATTGCCCGCGGGTCTGTCAACAGTTGCACCATAGGCCTCGGCCTCCAGATTGTAGATGTCGATGCCGACTACGACGGGGGCGTGGTGGTAGAGACGAAACGCTTCTATGTTGCCTTGAGCTAACAAGTCACCATTTCGCGATACTTCCCAGGGGTTTTTGCCAATCACCCTTGCTGCGTGTTCGTAAACCGAAGGCGAGAACTGCATTTGTCTTAATTCCTGTTTCTGCGTTTAATCTCCCGAATTACCGCGGCGTTATCTAATTCTCCATCGCCTGCTTCGATCGCTTTTTCCAAAACGTCTAAGTGTACCTTTGACAGCGGCAGTTCCTGCCCGGCCTTCTCTGCGTATTTCAGGATAATCGAAACGTCCTTGTGGTGCTGCCGAATCCTGGACTCGGGCGTGAAATCACCTTTTAGCATCTTTTTGGCCTTGGTGTCCATCGCAGCCGAGTAGGCGGGGGAAGCTTTGAGCAGCTCGAGAAAGGGCTCCGGTTCGAGGCCCAGTTTGCTCGCAAAGACGAGTCCTTCGGCCAGAGCTAAACGGTTCAATCCAAGTATCAGATTGCTGGCGAGCTTGGCCCTTGAGCCATTTCCGGACGGGCCCAGGTAAAATACCTTCTCGGTAAGTGCCTGAAAAATATCCCTGCACGCATTGAATGCCGCCTTGTCGCCGCCCACCATAAGAACCGCGTCCTGGTCTCTGACCTGCCGGCTGGAGCCGGAAATGGTCGAGTCCAGGAAATAAACGTCGCGTTTTGCGAGGCGTTGTGCCAGTGCCACCGTTTCGTCAGGGTCGCCGGTGGTCGTATCGATAATGTAGGTCGGGAGTGTTTTTGCCTCCAGAATCCCCTTGGGGCCTTCGACGACTTCTCGGACGGTTTCTGTGTCCGGAAGCGAAAGGACAATGCGACCGGTTTCACAGGCCACCTCTACCGGAGTGCTAACGGCTTTGGCGCCCAACTTTTCGAAGTGTCTGCACCTTGCTGAATCGATATCGAAGCCGACAACCTCGAAGTTGCTTGATAGCAGGCGCTCTGCTATCGCCGTCCCGACGAGGCCGATGCCGACAAGGCCGATACTACCCATACTTCTGCCCTTTCTCTCTATTTAAGTATCGCCAACATCACCAACACACAGGCCAGGCAGATTCCGAGCGTGATAAGAAAGCCCACCCAGGACTGGCGTGAGGGCTTGACGATGAAAAGCCCGCCGGCCGTGAGCCAACGCCTGGATTGAGGCACCGCTTCATCGAGAGATAATTCGAGTTTCTCCTCCTGGCCGATAGGAACATAGATTTTCCTGAAGAATTTCTCTATCGTCTCAGGCCTCGGCGGCTTTGTAAGCAAGCTGCCGAGCACGCCACCGGCCACGCCTGTAAGTATCGGGATGCCGATTGTAATTGCACGCATTTCACTCGTGTATTCAATCACGTATCGAGTCAAGATGAAGGTAACCACGGCTGAAATCGTGCTGCAGAACATTCCGGTCGTGTTCATTCGTCGCCAGAGGATGCCAATCGCCGTGGAAATACCCACGAGACTCAGGATATTAAAGTAGTCAAGAATTGCTTTGACGAGGTTGCTGCGCATCAGCATCGCGGCCCCAAGTGCCAAAAGGGCGATGACGACCCCTATGATTCTGGTTACGTGCACCAACTGCTTCTGGTCGGCCCTGGGATTAAGGTAAGCGCGATAGATGTTTTGGGAGAAGAGTCCCGCCACGGTGACCTGAACGGCGTCGCCGGAGGACATTGCCGCCGCCATTACGCACGCGAGCATCACGCCCTGAAGCACGGGCGACAACAGCTCACGGATCGAATCACCGAAAGCGGCGTCCTTATGGATTGTCGAACCTGTGTTGAGCAGATACGCCAGCCAGCACAATCCCAGCACACACCAGCCTATTGTGCAGATACGCTTGAGGATGTTGCCGTAAGTGAAGCCGACCCGTCCCTCCCATTCGGTCCGCCCCGCGGCACAGACGCTCATAAGATGCGGAAAGGCCAGCGCCGTCAGCGGCGCGTTAATGCACAGCAAAAGCACAGTCAACAAACTAAAGTGCGTCGGGTCAAATAAGCCCAGGTAACTGCCGCCTTGCGCCCCTAATGTCGCGCGCATCCCGGCCAGGCCGTCCACCCGGCCGAGCGCAACAGGAATGGCAATAAACGACAGGGCGATAATCATTAAGCCCTGAATCATATCGGTGCGGATTGCCGCGATTATCCCGCCCCAGTAGCTATAGATTATAAACACCGCCGTACTAACGAATAAAATACTGAAGAACCAAATTTCGCTATCCTGCGTCGCAGCCTTGCCCATCACGCCCTGCACGGTACGGGTTGTCGCCAGCAGAACGCCCGCCAGAAAAACGATCATCCCCACCGCCGCGACGATAATGTACAATACACTCGCCGCCCTGCCGAAACGCTCTCGGAAGAAGTCGGCCATCGTCAGGCACCGCATCCGCCTCACTATCGGCGCGATAATCCAGTAGAAAGGCGTTCCGAACATCCACATCCAGGAGACCCAGATGCTCGATGCCCCGCTCACAACGGCCTGGCTCATCACCCCCGCCACGTTACCGGGATGCGTGCCGGCACCGAATGCGTGCATCACCATCATCGGCACGCCGAACCGGCGATTACCGAGTAGGTAGCCCTCCTGGTTGCGAATGCCCCGTTTGCTCCACCAGCCCATCAGGAGCATTCCGACAAAGTATAGTACTAATACAATCCAAATCGCGTAGTGTAACCCAAGAAACACCTTAGCCACTCCTTATGGTTGGCCCGTACCAGTTAGGTGTGAGCTTGAGCTCGACTGGTGCGGGTTCAAAAGGTTTTAATGGGGACCTCGGCCCCCGCTTTTTCGGCTGAAACGTATGCACTATAGATGGTCGAGATGCAGTCCGCGGCGAGGCGGCTGTCGCTTTCCACCGGTTCCCCATACGCCACGCTCCGGTAGAACGCCTCGAACTCCTGGGGATAGCCCGTGAACCAGTCCTCGTCCGGCGACGGCGCCGACCAGCCCTGCTTCGTGCCGATTTTTTCCACTACGTAGATGTCCTTAAAATTCTTATCAACCGGGTTGTACGTCTGCATTGCCGTGCTCGGGTTGATGTTGCAAATGGTGCGATGGTTGTTCGCTGCGACCTCGAGCCAGTTATGAACGCCGCCCAAAACAATTTCGGAAGCGAATATGTCCGCAATCGTGCCGTCATCGAAGACGATATGCATTATGGAGAAGTCCTCGATGTCGTGGTAGTCCGCGCGAAGATGGCCCTCGTCCTTGAAGCTCTTCAGCCGGGTCAGGGCGTGAGTGCGGCAGGAGACCGCCTTCGGCTGAATCGGTTTACCGTTTCGGGCGAGCCCTTCCACACGCTTGAGATAAAGCGCCGCCGTTAACGGGTGGCAGCCCTTGCCGATGGCCGAGCCGCCGCCGGAGAACTTCCAGAAACCGTACGTTGCCGCGTGCGAGCCTGAGTGCGCCTCTTCGCCGTGCATCCAGAGTATCTGCGCGCCGGTCTTCTCAATAATCTCCCGCTCCTTCTGAATCGAGGGCGCATAGACCCAGTTCTCGGCGTAGAGAATCCTGGCCTGGCTCTTCTCTTCGGCTGCGAGCATCCGCTCGATGCTCGCCAGGGCGTTATCAAGCGCTGTCTGCTTGGCAAATGTGTCCCCGTTAAAATCTTTCGAGCCATCTCCAAAGTAGCCCGTGAGCGGCTTTTCAACGATGGTGAACTTGTCCCGCTCCAGGGCCGCAATCGCAATCGATTCGTGAACGACCGGCGGGGTGCAGACGTGGATTACGTCCACCTTGTCGAGGAGTTCTTCAAGTGTCTTATAAAACTGAATCCCTCGTTTCCTGGCATATGCAGAGCCTTGCTTGGTGTTGATATCAAATATTCCCTCGATTTCAACGTTGGTGCCGTGCACTCTCCTTATGCATTCAAAATGAAATTTCGCGGCAAAGCCCGACCCAACAATGCCAATACGAATGGTTTTCTTATTCATAAAAATACCCTTTCTTTTGTTTGATTGTTTTGGGCGGCATTCTACCATCCCCCAGACAGAATAATCAAGCTAATAAATTCCCGATTGCTGATTTTCAAATACCGATTTCGTGTCTTGTTGCTTGTTGTTCGAGTCACGGGTCACGAACCACGAGTCATGAGCTGGTGTTTCCGAATAGCGCTCAGTGAAAGGGCCCCGCGTGGTCCAATTCGGCTGCCGAAAACCTGTATACCGCGCAACCGGCCCCGGAATTGACGGTCCTTACCGTGACGTTGGATAGTTTCATTATAGTTGCCGATGGTCAGTGTCCCGCTTCCTTTGCCTGTCGGCCCTCGTGAGTAGCTTGTCGTCCGGTCCAGCTCAGCGGGCCTATCGGCATCGCCGAAGTACCACCGGACGTTGTTCTGTGCCACAGTTGCGTCGTAAGTCACGGCGAAGAACGTCCATCTGCCGAGGCGGAGTTTTCTCGGCGGGCTGTCATTGCTGATGCGGTCAGGCCATTCATTGACCGCAAGCCGCAGCTGCCCATCCTGCAGGCAAACAAGGTCAAACCCTGAGCGGTTGTAGTTCAGGTTGAACGCGATGCGGTTTCCCCCGCTTCCGGTCTTTAAGCTGGAAGGGTTCGCCCAGCCCATTATGGTAAAAGAGCGCAGTCCTTCCAATGCCTCGATGGGTTTGTCCCCGACGGAAATCCATTTCCACGGCTCGCCGTCCCCGAAGTCGTAGGAGCCGTCCTTCGACCGGACAATCCTGCCGTGAAGCTTCGTTCCGGGACTATCACCATTTTTGAACCCGACCCGCACGATGGGCGAG
>JAUVYZ010000054.1 GCA_030602845.1 Phycisphaerae bacterium
CTATCATTCCCACAAGTAACATAATCTCCAGCACCACCAAAGTACAATGCACCATCAATCTGACCGATTGTCCATACTGGATTTCCATAGACAGTTCCATGATTTCCGCCAACCGGGTCGTCTGCGTTGCCGTCCAGCTTCCAATGCGCCACCAGGCCTTCCCCCGACGAGTCCGCCTCCAGCCACTGCCCGGCAAAAACCAGCAGGTCCGGCAAATCGACTTCGCAGTTCCCACTCAAATCACCCAATGGGCAGACGGCCAACACAGAACCAGCCAGAGATATGGTTAACATTAGGGTCAGCGCCCTTAGAAGTAGGCCGTTGACTTCTAACGAGGTGAGCAACGAGATTTTCATAAACCTGAGCATATTCTACTTTCCTAAAGTCCCTGTAACCTGTGGGCCTTAAAAAATAAAATCCTATAAATGAGCCATATTTATTTTAACACATATAAGATAGCTGAATCAATGCCTTTTTTCCTAAACTAACCCGACAAAGGTACTTTACAAAGTTTTTAGAGAATAAAAACACCGCTCAAGGCATATATGCCACATCAGGCCAGCTATGGTGGCTGCGATTGTCTAAAAACTTACGTATTGTGCGAGTTTTCGAAATTACAATTTTTAGCCCAAAAATGCGGTTGTTTTTTGGCTTTTGCCCAAAGTTGTATAAAAAAACTTGCTTTAATTGGCTAAAAACCAAGGTTGCCTTAAAAAACCCGCACAACGCGTTAAAAACTTATTGCAGATAGTTAAGTATCTGGAAGATTGAGCTTGTCCTACGCTTGCTGTATCTTAAATGGTCTGCAAATTATTTGGCCCGGGGTCAAAGGTTCGAATCTCGCCGCACTCTTGCTGTGGCTAAGCATTGGGGCGCTTTGGAAAAAACGGAACCGATGGGATTCGAACCTACGACCAATGGATTATGAGTTCAACAGCAGCTCAAAGGTGGATGTCAGTTGCAAATGTTGTTGCAAATCGCTGGCTCGGATTAATCCATAACATTCTTGATATCATCAACTCTATGTGCTTTACCCCGTTTGACTTGCAGAGATAATCACCGCTTTCACCTTGCAGAGATAGGAACCGGGGTAATGTATCACCTGGCTAAGAATTATTTAACTCTCCATAGCTTTTTTAGCAATTGATACATGTGCGGGTCGTGTTGCTGCAATTCAGAGCGAACAAAAGGATAAAAATCGTTGGTGCCAAAAAAGGCTTCGGTGGATTCGGCAAAATATTCCTGGTCGTTGTTCAACGCGTAAGAGCGTCTCGACCGCCCGTTGATATGCAGAACGGATTCGTATCGCTTGCTCTCTACGGCTTTCTGGTAGGCCTTGCGGACTTCGGTGTTGTCGTACCCCAGAACACAATGGTGATAGGAATGAGCCAGTTCGTGCATAACCATCCAGGGTTGATCGATGGTCCACTTGAGAAAATTTTCGGCGTTTGCTATCTCAACACTGCGCGCTTTCTCAGGATTGAAGTCATGGCTGCTCAGCCACTCCCTGCTCGGATGATAACACATGCACGGATGCCGTGGAGCCTTATACTCGACCCAGATCGGCACGCGGCGCAGTTCCTTCAGGGCCTCGTCGGGTACCACACGAGTTATCTGATAAAGTTGGTGTTTCAACAGCTTCAATACGTCCTCTGCGAGCCGGGCGTGGTCGGACAATAGCTGGTTGTTAACGAGCACCTTCCAGCCCTCGATTTTTTGGACGGTATAGTCCGACGTCGGGGTGTATCGGTCCGAAGCAACACAAAAAATAGACAGTACAACACAAATCAACACAACTTTTTTCATCGGTGATTGCCTCCTAATATGCACGTTTGTTTGCAGGTTTTGAAAGAGGGGCAGTATGCTTATGGTTTTGCTTTGACATAATCGCCTGTTTCTCTCTGGTAAGCTCATAAGTGTCATTGGCAATAGCGGCTTGTTCATTTGTGGGAATGACAAAAACTTTGACTCTGCTGTCTTTGGTATTGATTTCAGCTTCTTTTGCCTGCACCTGCGGTTGCGCAGGCACAGGTGCTATCGCGGCCTGGTTTGCCGCCCGGTTAAGCTGAACACCTATCTGGGTTAGGCTGGTACATATCTGCTGACGCAAAAAGACAGCATTTTCCCCTATTCCACCCGTAAAGACCACAGCATCAACCTTATCCAGAACAGCGCAATATGCGCCGATGTACTTCTTGATGCGGTAGCAGAAAATATCGATGGCCAGCTTTGCCCTGGTATTACCTTTTTTTGCGAGTTCTTCGAGGTTTCTAACATCATTCGAGACCCCTGATATTCCGAGCAGACCGCTTTTCTTATTGCAAAGGATTTTCAATGATTTTACATCATAGCCCTTATCAGCGAGATAAAAGAGTATCGCCGGGTCAAGGTCGCCGCAGCGTGTTCCCATTGGCACGCCTTCCAAAGGTGTAAATCCCATAGAGGTGTCAACTGACCTGCCCTGTTTTACGGCGGTAATGGAGCAGCCGTTTCCAAGATGGCAGGTAACGGCATTGATGTCGTATTTTCCTCTGCCCATTATGGCAGCAGCACGACGGGCAACATATCTGTGGGAAATTCCGTGGAAGCCGTACCTGCGAACGCCGTATTTTTCATAAAGCTCATACGGCAAACCATACATGTAGGCGATTTTGGGGATGGTGGCATGAAATGCGGTATCGAAGCAGGCAACCTGTTTTGTGCCCGGGAGTTTGCGCTGTACAGCCTGGATGCCTGCGAGGTTGGGCGGATTATGGAGGGGAGCCAGGTCTGCAAACTTTTTAACTGAGGCAATTACCTTTTCGTCGATGATTACAGAACCGGTGAACTCTTCACCGCCGTGGACGACCCTGTGGCCAACGGCGCCAATTTCAGAAATGCCCTGTATGACTCCAACATCCCTGCTGGCAAGAGTCTTCAATATAAGTTCCATTGCCTTTTCCACGTCTTCGACCTTTGTTTGCGCGGTGTGGGTTTTGCTTTGAAAGAAGTGAGAGAGTTTCGAGGTCTCTTCTCCGATTCTTTCGACGACCCCCCTGGCCAGAACCTCCGCCTGGGGCATCTGGTATAAGTGATACTTTACCGAGGAACTTCCTGCATTGATTACGAGTACTTTCATTATCAGCATTATCCTTTCTATATATGCTGTTTTTGCTGCTTTCGTATGGTACTTGTTTTCTACACCAATTGCACTAAAGTTAATATCACCGCTGAAATTATGTCATCTACGCTTGCTCCTCTTGAAAGGTCTGTTATAGGTTTTGCAAATCCCTGCAGGAACGGTCCGATGGCCCGGGCGTCGGCCGTATATTGCGTGAGTTTGTAGGCAATGTTTCCTGAATTAAGGTCGGGGAAAATGATAACATTTGCCTTTCCTGCCACGGTACTTTCATCCTTAACTTTCTTAGCGGCCACTCTCGGAACTATAGCCGCGTCCGCCTGGAATTCGCCGTCAATAGCCAGTTCAGGCTCGCGAGCCCGTGCTATTTTGAGAGCTTCTTTGACTTTATCCACACCTGGGCTGGAAGCACTGCCCTTGGTGGAGAATGAAAGCAGAGCCACACGCGGCTCGGCGCCGAGAATTCTCCTTGCGCTCGCGGCCGAAGCTAATGCTATATCTGCGAGTTGTTCGGCAGTGGGGTTGATGTTGATGGCGCAGTCGGCATAAATGAAGGGTTTGTCCTTTTCGCCGAGAAAGTTGGGAATAACCATAAGAAAGCAGCTGGAAGGAGTTTTGATTCCGGGGATTAATCCTATGGTTAAGACGCCGGCCTGAATAACGGTTGCGGTTGCGCTGGCAACACCACCGACGGTGGTATCAGCATCGCCGCAAGCCACCATCATGCCTGCGTAAAACATCGGCTTGACGACTATGTGTCTTGCCACGGCGACAGAGATACCATCTCTTCGGCGACTGTATATTTCAGCATAAACGTCGAGCTTATCACTTTTTTTCGGGTTTATGGTTCTGATACCATCGAGATTGCCTCCGCTCTTGCTTTCGCAAGAAAGCGCGGAGGCTTTTTCAATCGCCGCTTCGACCTGTTCAGGTTTTCCGAGCACAATTGGCTGTGCAATATCCTCGTCTTTGAGTCTTCGGGCGGCCCGAATTATTCGCTCGTCTCTACCCTCCGGTAAAACGACTGATAGATTTTTCCCCCTTACCTTCTCCTTAAAACTGCTTATAATGTCCATCATTAAAACTCAAAACTCAAAGCTAAAAAATCAAAACTAATGTTAATCTACCAGAGCCGGCTCGAAAATGCAAACCGGAAGAAAAATCTGGAAGTTCCAGACTGTTTGAATTATCATATAACATTACAAGAAAAGTCGTGTTAGCACCCATAGGTTTTGCAAACCCGAACATGGGAGCGTTTGAGTGAATAGGAAATATAATGTCAGTAAAGTTGAGCAGGCGGGATAAGCAGCTTCTGGATGGTCAACAGGGCAAAGCGGCGCAGATGGCAATGCGCATCCTGGTAAGAATGGCTGATGTTGACGCCGCCGCCGAAATGATGGATGTGAGCCAGGCCCATATAGATGGTTGTGGCCTGCTCAGTGAAGCTGGTTTGGAATTTGCTGAGACCCTCGCAGCAAAAGGAGCAAGAGTTTCCATCCCCACGACCTTGAATATGGGGCCGCTCGACCTTCAGAACTGGAGACAATTTGGAGTAGATGAAGACTTTGCCGCCAAAGCCATCAGGCAGGCCAAGGCTTATACAGATATGGGATGTATCCCTACCTGGACGTGTGCTCCTTATCAGAGCTACCTGACGCCGCGGTTCGGCCAGCAAATTGCCTGGGGCGAATCGAATGCTATCTGCTATGCCAATTCGGTTCTGGGGGCGAGGACCAATAGATATGGAGACTATATAGACATTTGTGCTGCCATAACAGGCAGGGTCCCTAAGTGCGGCCTTCATTTGAAACAAAACCGCAAGGGGCAAATTCTTCTTCGGCTGGCCCCCGCGTTTTCTTGCGAAAGCAAGAGCGGGGGCATCATCCAGAGTAATGCTTTCTATGCGATATTGGGCCATCTTATAGGCACGCTGGCTGAGGATAAAATTCCTGTTATCGAGGGGTTCCCTGTCGAGGCGTCCAGTGACCAACTGAAGGCTTTGTGTGCGGCGGCAGCTTCTTCGGGGTCAGTGGCTCTTTTTCACGCAGTCGGCGTGACTCCGGAAGCGAATACCCTGGAGGAAGCCTTCCAGGGCGAGAAACCGGAGCGCATCATCAATATCCGTCCTTCTGATTTGCGCAAATCCTGCTCCGACTTGTCCACGGCCAAGGAAGGAGCTGACCTTGATTTGGTCGTGTTGGGTTGTCCTCATTTTTCCTTCGACGAGTTTCGTGAACTGGCCAACCTTATACGAGCGGAGACCGAAAAAGACAAAACACTTTCCGGCAGGTTGTCGAGCCGGATTAAGTTCGTTGTTATTTCCTGCCAAACATCTTATGCCCTGCTGCAAAGAAGCGAGCTTCTCGATGTACTAACTGACTTTGGCATCGAGATCACCCTTGACACCTGCGTTTTTCATACACCGATGGTCTCTCCGGATACAGAGGTAATTATGACCAATTCAGGAAAGTGTGCCTACTATGCGCCGGGTGAGCTGGGCGTACAGGTTGCTTTTGGGACTATGGCCGAATGTGTAGACTCTGCTGTCAAGGGGCGTGTATGCCGAAAGGAGATATTGTGGAAAGAATCCTGACCGGAAAACCGGTAGTTGCAGGAGAAGCCTCCGGCGCAGCTCTCGTTTCCAAAGAGCCCTTGAGTTTCTGGGGAGGTTTGTGTCCGCGTACCGGAGAAATCATTGACCGACGTCATGAACGCTCAGGAGCCATTGTTACAGGCCGGGTATTCGTATTTCCGCAGGGTAAAGGGTCCAGCACCTCCAGTGCGACCTTGCTGGAGAGTATCAAAGCCGGAGTCGCTCCCGCAGCCGTAATCAATCTCAAGGTCGATCCAATTTTGGCATTGGGTAGTATCGTCGCGGACGAATTGTATCATCAGACCATGCCTATTGTGGTTCTGGCGAAAGAGGATTTTTTCTCCATCAAACAAGATGACTACCTCACTATTGAACCTGATGGAAAAGTGTTGGTTAGTACGGAGTCTTCTGCAAAGTGAGAGAGGTGGCCGTGAAGACAGAATTAATAAAAATAGGGTTCTGTGTTATATTGCTGGTGACGGTAAGCTGTGCTGTCAGCAAGGCTGCCAACCAATTCGGCAAATTAGCATCCAATGCTGCTGGCGAATTGAACCTCGAAAGAATTTTTAGCTCTGATGAGTTTGAACCTGCGAAATTCGGCCCTGCCCGTTGGCTGGAAGATGGCTCCGGATACACAACTTTGGAAGACTCAAATACTCAAGAGGGTGGCAAAGATATTGTTCGGTACGACTCGGAGACCGGTAACCGCGAAATAATGGTTCCATCCACGCGACTGATACCGAAAGGCGAATCAAAACCATTAGAGATTGACGGTTACTCCTGGTCGTCAGACGGGAAAAAACTCCTAATTTTTACGAACACCAAACGCGTTTGGCGCAAAAACACCCGGGGAGATTACTGGGTGCTCGACCTGACAAGTTGGCAGTTGCAAAAGCTGGCGCCGGATGCCGAGCCTTCAACGCTGATGTTTGCGAAGTTTTCGCCGAATGGAGACAGCGTTGGGTACGTTTGCAAAAACAACTTGTTCGTACAGGACCTTGAGGACAATCGGACCACGCAATTGACGATGGATGGTTCGGACACCATTATCAATGGCACCTCTGACTGGGTCTACGAGGAAGAATTCAGATTGCGGGATGGGTTCCGCTGGAGTCCCGACGGCAAACAGATTGCCTACTGGCAGTTTGATACCGAGGGAGTGCGTGATTTTCATCTTATAAATTACACAGATTCCCTTTACCCGAAGATTACCACCTTCCAGTATCCAAAGGTTGGCGAGACGAATTCCGCCTGTCGCGTCGGAGTGATAAGTTCCAGCGGAGGCCAAACACAATGGCTCAAGATGCCGGGTGACCCCCGCAACCACTATATCCCGAAAATGGAATGGGCCGAGAATTCTGAAGAAATAGTTCTACAACAACTTAATCGTCTGCAAAATACAAATAAAGTCATGCTGGGCGATGCCCGCACCGGCCGTGCCCTGTTAGAAATTGCCCCTTTTGCCGATCTGGTCGTATCTGTGGAATTTCTAACGGGGCGTGTCCGAACGATTCTCACTGAGCGTGATGAAGCATGGATTGATATTAGTGACGACCTGAAATGGCTGGATGACGAGAAGAGCTTCACGTGGGTGAGCGAACGTGACGGCTGGCGGCATTTATATCTGGTTTCGCGGTCCGGCAAGAAGATAACTCTTCTGACCCCGGGACAATTCGACGTAATAAGCGTTCAGAGCATCGATGAAGAAGACGGCTGGGTTTACTACATTGCTTCGCCGGATAATCCGACGCAACGCTATCTGTATCGAGTTGGACTTGACGGCAGCGGCAAGGCCGAACGGCTGACTCCAGCCACTCAGAAGGGAACGCATAAATACCAGATGTCGCCGGATTCAAAGTGGGCCTTTCACACCTACTCCTCTTTCGATACACCACCGGTGATAGAACTTATACGTTTACCGCAGCACAGGAAAGTGCGGACACTTGAGGACAACTCGGAACTTCGAGCAAAGATGGATGCACTCGATAAGCATCCGACAGAGTTCTTTCGTATCGATATTGGTGACGGTGTGCAGCTTGATGGCTGGTGTATGAAACCACCTGATTTTAATCAAAAAAAGCAATATCCGTTGTTATTCTATGTCTATGGCGAGCCCGCCGGTCAAACGGTCCTGGATAAATGGGGAGGGGAAAAATACCTGTGGCATCTTATGCTTGCCCAGCAGGGTTATCTCGTAATGAGCGTGGACAACCGGGGCACGCCGGCGCCCCGCGGTCGTGCGTGGCGCAAGTGCATCTATCGTCAGATTGGCATTCTTGCCTCCGCGGACCAGACGGCCGCGACACGGGCCATCATCAAGAGCCGGCCTTATATCGATCCGGCCAGAATCGGAATATGGGGCTGGAGCGGCGGCGGTTCTATGAGTCTTAACGCCATCTTTCGATATCCCGACCTGTATCATACCGCTATGGCAATTGCGTTCATAAGCAATCAGCGCTTTTACGATACGATTTACCAGGAGCGGTACATGGGACTGCCGAGAGACAATGAAGAAGGCTATAAGAACGGTTCGCCCATAACATTCGCGCATCAGCTCAAGGGAAATCTTCTCATCATCCACGGCACCGGCGACGATAATTGCCACTATCAGAGCTGCGAAGCACTCATCAATGAGTTGATTAAGCACAACAAGTCATTCTCGATGATGGCATATCCGAACCGCTCTCACTCGATAAAAGAGGGCGAAAATACCAGGCGTCACCTTTACGAGTTACTCACCAGATATTTAAAGGAAAACCTGCCCGCCCTGTTAGAAGTCCGGACACAGGATGCGTCAGTCCGACTTGGTGACTCACTTCTAACGGGGCCCGTCGGCCCCAGGGACATTCGGATGTGCTCAGTTGAAGCCCTGAGCCAAAATGCAGATTAGAATATGATGGTTTGTCACGCGCACGCCTGCTATAAAATAATTTTCTGTCCCAGGCCTTTCTTCGTTGCCTTGTCATAAATCAATTTGGACGCACAAACGTCAAATAGAGCCATGCCTACCGACTTGAACAAGGTGGTTTCTTTCTTAACTTCATCCTTTGGTTTGTTTTCGATTAGGAATCGCCCCAGGGTTGTAACTTGCTCTTTCTTGACCCAGTTATTCTGCAGCGGAACTATAAGGTCACCGGATTCCTCCAGGGCATGGTAAGTGTCAATAAAAACCGTCTTGAGCAGATTGAATAAAGCTTTAGGAAACTCTCTCATGTTTGGCTTGTAAGAACCAATGCCGACAAAATGCTTACCGGCCAGTAATTCTTCTTTGTCCGGCAATACAGGCTCCAGTGATGTTGTCGCTGTAATAACGACTTGGCTTTCTTCCAGCAGCTCTTCTACGGAGGTTGCCTGATGCAGCTTAACGTGAGGAACCACCTTTGACAATTTTTCCATAAGCGCTAAAGACTTTTCTGGATACAGGTCAAAAATGAAAATGTCCATCAGATTTTTTACTGAACAAGCAAGCCATGCCTGGTAAAAACCCTGAACACCCGCTCCGACTATCCCCACTGATTGAGTATCCTCCGCAGCCAAGTGGCGAATGCTCACGGCTCCAACCGCTGCAGTTCTGATGGCTGTTAGGGCAGGGCCATTGAGCAATGCCAGAGGTGCCCCGGTTTGTGCATCATTGAGAACCATTATCCCGTTCAAAACAGGGATGTTGTTTTCGGGGTTCTTCGGGAACAGGGTTACCAGTTTAGTTCCAAAGCAATCTCTGGTGAAACACGGCATGAGCAGTAAAGTGTTTCCTTTATGGTCCGCGTGCAGCCGTTGCGGCATGCAGAATTCTTTTCTTTCATACATATACATCGATGCCTCAATAGCATCCAACATCTCATCAATAGATACCGCTTTCAAAATATCTTTTTCAGTTAAATAAATCATTTTGCCGACTTCTCCCGAATAAGTTTCTGTGCCTGAAAACTTGCAATGAGTTTAATAGAGTCTGGACACAACTTGGCAGGCGCGCCTGCGCGCCATTGTGAATATTTCTGTTATATAATATTATAAAAAGGGTCTCGAAAGGTAGAACACGGGTAAATT
>JAUVYZ010000204.1 GCA_030602845.1 Phycisphaerae bacterium
ATAAAAAAATGCACATTCTTTTAACTCCCGGCACAGAATTTGAAAATGCTCCATCTGCCACGCCAGCCCGCTTTTGTCATTCCCGCGAAAGCAGGAATCCACTTGAAATTTTTGTAAATCCTGATACCATCAGGACTACGCCCGCCCCGTCAGAAGTAAGACGGCAACTTCTAACGGGGTCAGAAGAAATTTCGCGTTCATAAGGAAGCAGTTATGGGAATTTTCACTAAAACGGCAGAATACTTCAAAGACCGGCTCGGCAAAACCCGCGACAAAATCAGCACTTCACTTTCCTCGGTGCTGAGTCTGGGCAGAAATATCGATGAAAATCTGCTCGACGAGCTGGAAGAGACGCTGATAAGCGATGATATCGGCGTAGAAACCACGGACAAGCTCATATCAGGCCTGCGCACAGCTTTCCGCAGCAGGCAAATCGCAACGACCGACGATATTATCCCATTTCTCAAAGAACACATTAAAAGCTATTGGCCGCATCGCGACAGACAATTACGGTTCGCTCAGACCGGCCCGACCGTTATTTTGGTCGCCGGCGTCAACGGCACCGGAAAAACCACGAGCATCGCCAAGCTCGGCTTTACATTGAGCCGGAACAACAAAACAGTTTTGCTCGCTGCCTGCGACACATTCCGTGCCGCCGCCGTAGAACAGTTGACCATCTGGGCCGAACGCATCGGCGTGCAAATCGTAAAGCACAAAACCGGCGGCGACCCCGCAGCAGTCGCCTTCGACGCCTGCCAGGCCGCCGTCGCAAGAAATGCTGACGTCCTCATTCTCGACACAGCCGGACGATTGCACACGAAAAAAGACCTGATGAAGCAGCTGACAAAAATGCGCGACGTAGTGGCCCGAAAAATCCCCGGCGCACCCAATGAAGTACTGCTGGTTCTCGACGCCACTACCGGACAGAACGCCATTGTCCAGGCAAAGATGTTCACCGAAGCGATTGACGTTACAGGGATATTCCTGGCCAAACTCGACGGCACCGCACGAGGCGGAATCGTTATCGCTATCAAAGACCAGCTCGATATACCGGTAAAATTTGTCGGCCTGGGCGAAAAATTCGAAGATATCGCAGAGTTCAACCCCGACACCTTTGTGGAAGCATTATTTAACTAATCAAGCAAAGAAAAAAATTATCCAACCATTCAATATACAAAGGAAAGGTCTGAACTATGGTTTCTTTCAACACTTTATTTAGCAGAAAAGGGTTCGCTCATATTTTTTTAGTGCTTTTGATAGGTGCAAATGCGCCGGCACAAAGTGCATCGCCTGCACCAAAGCCCGTTCCGCCTATGCAGGTCATACCGCTGCCTCACCACCGGGCTTCGTTTCAGCGCAATGGCATAGAGATTGCCCGGTACCACTTTGGCCCTGCCCTTCATCGGCCCTTCCTGTTTCCTGTAATCGGGCCTTCAGGGCGCTGCCTCACACGAATGGGACACCCACACGACCCGCAATCGCACAGCCACCACAATTCAGTCTGGATTTCCCACCACGACGTCAACGGAACAAGTTTCTGGAGTGATGGCGGTAAAGGAAAGATTCGCCACAAACGGATAGTTAAATTCGAAGATAGCGCTGAAGCCTCATCTATGGTCGCAGAAAACCAGTGGGTAGCCGATAAAGGCAAGGTCCTTCTTTCTGAAACGCGCCGGCTGACGACGCTGTCGCTCGACAACTCTGAATGGCTGCTGATAATTGACCTGGAATTCAAGGCCAACGATGCAGCAGTTACACTTGGAAAAACGCCTTTTGGAATGATTGGCGTCCGAATGGCCAAAACCATCGGCGTCAATGACGGCGGCGGGACGATTCGCAATTCCGAAGGAGCAGTCAACGAGAAAGACGTTTTCTGGAAACGGGCCAGGTGGGTTGATTATTCCGGTCCTATTACAAATGAGAAAATGGAAGGAATTACACTCTTTGACCATCCGGACAATCCGAACTTTCCCACCTATTTTCACGTCCGCAACGATGGCTGGATGGGCGCTTCTCTAACGTTCGATAAACCGAGAACGATTCAGCCCGACAAACCTCTGCGTCTCCGCTATGGCCTATATATTCACAGCGATAGAAAGGCGAAGGAAGCTATTGAAGCAAAGTGGAAGCAGTTTACGCAAATCCGTCCAACGAAGCTACTTGCTGCTCGTTATTTCCAGATTGCCGCGGACAGTTGCCGTGCCATCGGCGATGGAAAGGCCGCCGCGGTTTACAATGTTATCAGCAATTAGATTGTCGCGACCACCTTTTACCTGTATCGATGCTCCCATGGTTGGCGCTTGGCGCCGTTCAATCACCGAACAGCCGGCCACGCGGCACCGCACCGCATCGGTCAGCGTAATGCCCCGAAACCTGAAATCCAAAACCTGGCAATTCACAATCGCAACGTCCTCACTCGTCTTGACATCGATTGCACCGCCGGTCTGCGAAGAACCCTGGAAACTGCTTTCAATAATCGTGTTTGATAGAATAACCCCCTTACAGCTCTCAATCAAAATGCCATCGACCAGGTGTTTTTTCTTGTGGTCCGGATTCCAGTCTATCGTGTTGTTGCCGGCCACAACGTTAGCGCAATTTTCCAGCCAGAGGCTATGTTCTACGGCACTGTATATCGAGTTGCCCGAGACCGTAACGCCGCGGCAGTTGACCAGATGAATGTTGTGCGTTTGACTGCCGATGAGGTTTCCTGTTATCGCAAGAAGACCGCCGGTGCTGAGATTTTTCCCGCCCAGAAACCGGATGTTGGCTCCGCCCGGGCTGGGTCTGGCCTGGATGGTATTGCCGACGATTGTCCCCTCTCCGAACGTACTGCCCTTCGGCCTCATATCTATCAGGACATCTGCTGAGCCTTCGTTCTTAACATCGTGGTTATACTCGATGTCATTGCCTACAATCTGAAAGTTGCGCATTTCGCCGCCCACTAACCGGATTCCTGCAACCGGGTTGTAACTGATATGATTGTCGGAAATGATTGCCTGATGTAGATTCACATTGTCGAAGTCTATCCCAACCTGCCTGTTGTGATAGATATGACAGTGGTCGATTATCAGATTGTGATTGCGTCGCACGAGATGGACGCCGACCTTGCAACGGCGAATCAAGAGGTTAGTCAGGGTAGCCTGCATCGTTTTCTCCAGGCGCAGACCGATCGCTTCCGGGTGAGCACCACGTATCTCGAACCCCGTGACGATTGGCAAACGCTCCTGCTCCCAGACCTGGTCACGAACACTATCCGGAGCGGCGGTCCCATTGTGAGTGCCAATAAAATGAAACGCCGGCCCTGCACCCGTCATAATAACGCAAGCCCCTCCGGTCCCGACCAGAGACGTCTTGCCACGGGCATTCAGGTCCACGACGACAGGATGAGTTATGCGGTACTTGCCCTTTGGAAAGTACACAACCCCCCCGCCGGCATTGACAGCCGCTCGTATGGCGGCAGTATCATTGGCCTTGCCGTCACCGACAGCCCCATAGTCTTTCACGCTGCGTGCAACAATGGCGCCCAACGTTGTACTTACCAGGTCCGCCCGACTCGATGGCAGAGCAGCAAACGCAGTATTGGTTAAAAAAAACAAACTCACAACAAGCAGATTTTTGCGCAGTATCATTTGATATGTCCCTCCTTTAATGTGGAATTTACCAGATATTTTTAGATTCTCGGATAATTGCCCAGAAAGTGTGTTTTCGGCAGGCCTCCCGTTAGCGGCATTGCGTATTCGATAAAGGCGTCTGTTACGCCGTTGCCCCCGGCGTTAATAAATTCATCGGGCATAGGTTTTGTCTTCTCAGCCACGTTCTTAAGCTCGGTGCGGAACAGTTCAACCGCGTAATCTGCCCCGTTACCAAGCCGTTTAATCGCCACTGACCCGTTGTCCTCTTCCATAGCATACTTAACCGCATGACGTCCGCACCATCGCGCTTCACGAACATCGACTTCTGATTGCAAACCCGCAAAGCTCCTTTGCAGATAGCCAAATGTATCAGCCCGGACACGCTTCACTTTCAAATTACTCTTTACCTGCCCTGCCAGAAAGTCAGCCAGAGCACCTGTGCCGGACAGTTGTATATTGCCGTGCGCATCCGTTTCCACCCCCTCAGCTAATTTCTTCGCCCAGGTAACCCCGTCGGCATCACAAATCCCTTCACTGGCTGTAACAACGCATCGGCCCAGCTTCTTCAAGACGCCATCTACATCGCCAAGGAATTTCTCCATTGAGACGCCTCTTTCGGGAACATATACCAGATGTGGGCCGTCATCATCTCTTTGCTTGCCCAGCGCAGTGGCGGCGGTCAAAAAGCCCGCGTGTCTGCCCATAATCACATCGATTTTTATGCCCGGCAGCGCCCGGTTATCCAAATCATCGCCAATCAGAGCACAGGCCTCGAACTTTGCAGCGATCCCGAAGCCCGGACAATGGTCGGTAACC
>JAUVYZ010000029.1 GCA_030602845.1 Phycisphaerae bacterium
AATTTCACCACACAGCACAAGATTGTAGGGTGGGCTTCAACCCACCAAACCCGACTCGTTACGTGTTAAAACTTGTACACGGCATTAAGATTAATTTCACCACACAGCTCAAGAAAAGCCAGGACCCGTTCATCCGGTGTCCCGGCCTCAATGTCTCCAACAACAACGTCGCACGGAGCATACTCGCGCGCGACCCTTTCCAGGTCCACTCGAATCATCTCCAGTGATTTGTTCACCAGGTCCATAGGCGTGTACATAAGCCCGCGCCGCGCATTGGCAATTGCCTCTCTCGCCCGCGCGAGGTCCGAATCCAGCCCCATATCGATATAGCCCAGATTCGGAACCGCGGCATAATCGCCGATGTAAGGGTCGGCATTCCACGCACAATTGTGGATGCCGATGCAGCCGAACGCCTCCGCAATCCGCACATCGAAAGGCAGCAGAAGGTCACGGTAATGCTCGGGTGACACCATATTAACAAGGCAGTTACTGACCGTGAAGAAACCGACCTTTACCCCGCTTTCTAATTGCCGCTTATGGAGCCGCTTTGCCCCCTCAATCATTGTGGTACAGATACAATCGAAGAGATGCCGGCAGCGCTGCGGCGAGTCCATCATATCATAGAAAAGTTTTTCACCACGCAGGCGGTGGGCGTTGTTGAGCACACCCTGCCAGTTAATAAATCCTTCGACCCGGCCTTCGTGAGCGCCTATCCAGTCCACCTGCGCCATAAGCTCCTGAAAGAAAGGGTTCGTATCAAGCTCGGGCGGTTCAAGATTGTCCACCTCGTCATCGCTGAGATACTGATGTTCGCAGTTTGGCCAGTTGTCCTCAGCATATACGATTGGAACCCCGTAGATTGCAGCCACATTACTGCAGCCATAGGTGCCTGTCAGCAGGTCCAGTGACTTATCCGGCCGGTCGATGTCGCCGATTTTCGTGCCGCCGAATCGGCGTTTTAATTCACCGCGCATAGCAAGGATTGTTTCGCGCCGGTATGCAGGGTTGGTATGCCACCGCTGCCCGAAGTCGATACCCAGCGCAGCTCTGTACCAATTCGGCGTGAAGCCGACTTCCGGACGCAGAAAGGGTTCATCACCTCTCGCCGGCCGCCGGGTTGCAGGAGCTGCCGGCGCGATATAGCTCACCAGTTGGCAGGTTTCCATAGGCATTCCATCATTCTCTGCTACAAATAATATCAAAAATCAAATATCAAAATGCAAAATTAAGGAAGGGCCCCCGCTCCGCGGGAACCAAGTCGTTGCCGCTTTGCGGCAACTCCACAATTTTGATTTTTTATCTTTAATTTTTGCGTTTTCTTGGGCATCGCAGCACAATCCTTCCGCTGTGCAGCATTCAACTTTCAAACCAACTACACAATAACCAAAATTTTTTAATCCGTCAACGCCGAATACCCTGACCAGGTCGAGCTAACAATCACCGGCCAATTGACGGACGGAACCGTGTTTGAGGGAACAGATGTAATTAGAGTGATAAATAAAGCCGGCCGAAAATCAGCTAAGTAGCCGCAGCGACCGGCCACAACAAAATCCACGTCTAAAAAAATCGGTGTAAACTTGTGCCCGCGCAGGCGGATATCTGTGGCTTTATAATTCTTGAATCTCCGCGCTCTCGCCTGTCCCCGCGGAAGCGGGGAGCGTGCTCTGCGGTTAATCTTTTCACCCTTCTATCCGCTATTTCTACTTTCTGTGGGCGTACCTGAAGAACTTTTTTCTCAGCAGGCGGGTATAAGGCCCGGGCTTGCCGTCACCGATAACTCTGCCGTCAATCTCGACAATGCCGATGACCTCGGCAGCCGTCCCGGTAAGGAAAAATTCATCGCAAATATATAAATCACATCTCGTCAGATTCTTCTCAACCACCTCAAGCTTCTCTTCCCTGGCCAATTTGATAACGACACCTCGCGTTATCCCTTCCAGTGCGCCTGCTTCGACCGGCGGTGTATAAATCACACCGTTCTTCACAATAAAAACATTGTCGGCAGTCGCCTCGGCAACGTAACCTTCGTGGTTATACATAATCGCTTCGGGCACGTCATTGTCCAGCGCCTCAATCTTGGCCAGAATGCTATTGAGATAATTCAAGCTTTTGACCTGCGGTGGAAGTGCCAGCGGATGATTGCGAACCGTCGTTGCACTGATTACCTTCATACCTTTTTCATAAAGCTCCTCCGGATAAAGCTGAATGTTATCGGCTATGATAAATAATCGCCCACCTTCGCAGATGAAGGGATTCAGTCCCAGAGTCCCCACTCCGCGGGTCATCACCAGGCGGATATAACCGTCAATAACGCCGTTAGCTTCAACGGTTTTCTCAACGGCGCTGATAAGTTTGCTTTTGCTCATCGGAACATCAAGGCGAATCACCTTCGCCGATTCATAAAGCCGCTTTATATGCGCTTCCAGCTCAAATATCCTGCCGTTGTAAACACGAATACCCTCAAAAACCCCGTCACCATAAAGCACACCATGGTCGAAAGCAGATATTTTAGCATCCGCCTCGTCAACAAGTTTATCGTCAAGCCAAACTTTTAGTGCCATAAAATCTCCTCGTACATCCTATTTATCTTCCGCTAACCGCTAATTCTTTATCCTGCCATCCGTTAATGTTATTATCCGCCCGGCCCTCTGGGCGATTCTTTCGTCGTGGCTCACCATCACAATCGTCTGGCCGGCCCTATTCAATTCTTCAAAAACATCTAAAATACCATTTCCTGTCGCAGAGTCAAGATTTCCTGTCGGTTCATCGACCAAAAGTAGTCTCGGCTCGTTCATCAAAGCCCTGCCGATTGCCACCCGCTGCCTCTCTCCTCCCGACAACTGATACGGCTTATGATTGGCCCGTTCACCCAAACCAAGCTGGGCAAGCAGCTCTTTCGCCCGTTTTCTGGCCCGTTTGCGGCCGCCAAACAACCAGCCCACCACGCTCCTTGAAACCATCACCGGAAGAAAAACATTTTCTAAAACACTTAATTCGTCCAATAAGTGATAAAACTGAAAAACAAACCCGACCATTTTGTTGCGAAATCTATTCAATTCGCCGCCACCAAACCGCCTCAAATCACGCCCGTCAAACGCCACAACGCCCTTATCCGGACTGTCCAACGCACCTAATATATGCAGCAGCGTACTTTTACCGCTGCCAGAAGCCCCCACTATTGCAACAAATTCACCGCTCTTCACCGTCAAATCAACGCCTTTGAGCACCTTGACCTCTGTCGCACCCATTCGATAAGATTTATAAACCCCTTCGGCCCTCAATATAAAATCGTCTTTATTCATAATAATTTCTTTGCCGCTGATTTTAGTTTTTAGCGTTTAATTTTCTTTTATTTAATCTGTGTTCATCTGTGTAATCTATGGCTGATTCTTTTTCCCTTTATAATTGGGTCACCTGCAAAGTCTCTATCGGTTTTTGCTTCGCCGCCTGCCGGCTCGGCACCAGTGCACCAACCAAACACGCGACTATCGCCGAAAGAATAATTACCGCCAGAACCTTCGCATCCACCTGGTTCGGAATATCTCCTATCGCATAAATTGTCCTGTCCCACAACTGAAAGCCGAAACGCTCAAAAAGCCAATCTTCTATCCGGTTTATTTTCAGCAAAAACAACCAGCCGGCAAATAAGCCGACACCAGAGCCTAAAAGACCCACTAAAAAAGCAAAACCCGAAAATAATATGATAATATTCACGTTCGAAACACCTATGCTCTTTAAGATTCCTATATCTTTACTCTTATGGCTGATAATCATATAAAAAACAACAAAGACTATAAAAACAGTGGTAACTCCCACAAGACCAAACATCGCAGTCATCATTGTCTGTTCCTTTTCCATTGCTGCAATATACGCGCGCCGATAATCTTTCCAGCCTTGCACGGTCACCTTCTCTAACAAGTATGCTTGCTTTTCGTCCGCCTTTTCCCGCTTAAAACTCTGCCACAGGGAATCGACTTCTTCACACCCTGCTTCAAGTCTCACATTCGGCTTGAACTTTATATGGATGGCACTGACTCTTTTGACAGGCCCCGCCATACCACAAAGCAATTGCGCCTGTTCAAACGGCAGGTAAACCATCGAGCCATCCACCCGCGCCAAACCGCTTTCCGAATTGTCACTATAATAGAAAGTTTGTGTCTTAACCAGCCCTGCATCCGCTTTAGCCAGAGCCCCTTTCGCATTCAACGGGAAACAACTTATTGCAAGAGGTATATCTGTAGGACCGGAACCATAAGGGTATCTGCTCTTTGCATCACGCTCCAGCACCAGGTCAATCCCTATCACACAACCCAAAAGATTCGGGTCATAGGCCGGCTTAAATGCTTTCGACACATTGTCTTTACGGTAATACAGCGTCTTGCCAAAGCCGGTAGCCTTGCTATGCTTGACCGCATCAATACCCATAATCTCAACGCCGACATTCCGCTCCGACCCGACCGGATTTACCAAGGCGAAGCTTTTAATCACAGGCGAGATACCTTCAACGAAATAGCTCTGCTCCAGTATCTTCACAAAATCCTCATAGTACGCAAAGCCAACCAGCGATTCGGTGCCGACAACGCAGTCCCCCACAAAACTATGATTCTTCTGCCTAAAATCAATCACCAGCCCCGTCAGCACCGTCATCACTACAACAACAATAAAAACGCAAATCGCAACCGCCAGCACCGCAAGATAGGTTATGCGGCGTTTTACCAGGTACCTGAATGCAAGAATGATCTTGTACATGAGAAACTAAAACCCAGAAGCTAAAAACCATAATTCAAAATTTTAAATTTTGCGTTTTGGCTCTGCATTTTTCGCTTTAAGTTTTACGCTTCATTCGTATCGCAGAATCTCCACCGGCCTGGTCCTTGCCGCTACAATCGCCGGTATCAATGCTCCGATAGCCGCAGCTGCAACTGCGAACAATATAATAGGCAAAGCCGAAGACCAATCAACCTCACTGGGTATCTTACTAAACATATACACGCTGCTTTTCCACAGCTTCAACCCAAAAATTATCCTTATCCACTCCTCAATCGTATTTATATTTTTTGTAACAGCGTATCCCAGAACAGCTCCTATCGCCGAGCCGATTATTCCAACACAAGCACCAAAACCGACAAAAATCAACGCCACCGAGCTGCTTGCTGTCCCGCAGCTTTTTATTATTGCAATGTCCCTCTGCTTTAGTCTCACAATCATATAGAATATGCAGAAAATCAGAACAACCACACTGAAACTAACGACCCCGAATATCAATAACAGAACTCCCATTTGCTTTCGCAGTTCAGCCACATACTGGCTTTGCATCTGTTTAGCTGTCTCGATATCGGTATATCTCTTAAGATACGGGTCCCCGTTGAGTTGCTCGTCAACAAATCCCTGCCACAGGCCGCGAATTTGTGCTATTGCAACATCAGCAGGGATACCAGGGCTTAGTTTAATCTGAATCTGGTCGGCAATCTGGCCGGCGTCATTCGGGTATAAGGTTTTTTGCACTTCTTCGATAGGCAGGTAAATAAATGTTTTATCAACATAATAGGCCCCCGTGAAAACGATGTCCGCAATTAAAAACGGTACAACCTTTTTCTTCAATGAAGACAACTTTGATGTGCCCTCTGTGGCCCCTGGCTCTGTTACCGCACTTGTAATAAGAACAACCTGCTGGCCAACCATCCCCTCAACTGCGTCGAAATCATACTCATCTGTCTTTTCGTCGGGCGCCGCCACCACACCGACACCCACAAAGCCTCCGATTCTTTCCGGAGTACCGCTGACCTTGAAAGACGGTTCGTCGGGCGACTTCTTTTGTTTAAGCAAAGACCGCTTAAAACCCGTTACCTCCTCTCGCCGCCCCGGCTCGATACCCCAAACGCTCACCATACGAACATTGCCTTTGCCCAGATATAACAGGCCTTGAGTCGAAAGCGTCGCCGTTGCCGCTTTCACCGCGCTTGTTTGCTCCAGCCGTTCGATAAACAATGGGTATTTTCCAAATTTAATCGGCGGCGCAAGAACAACATCACCCACCGTCTCAACTGCGCTCTGCTCGAACACATTGATAAAACCGGTGAACAGACTGGCAACGACTATCAATAGCGCCACAGACAGGGCAACTGCCGCAACGCTCAAAAATACAATTTTCCTCTTGCGCAGGTATCGCAGCCACAAAAATAATTTCAACATCGCAAGTCCAATCGACTCAGCCTGTGGTAGGTTTTAGCAGCGGAAACAGCACCACGTCGCGAATACTTGTAGCGCCGGTCAAGACCATTACCAACCTGTCAATTCCAATACCCAGACCCCCTGCCGGCGGCATACCGTACTTCAACGCCGTTATAAAATCTTCGTCCATCCTTGCCATCGACTCTTCCTGCCCCCGAAGTTGAACAAGAAAATTCTCGTATTGCTCGGCCGGGTCATTTAGCTCGGTATACGCATTAGCCAATTCCATCTTGCCGATATACAATTCAAACCGCTCGGCATATTTCGGCTCGTCTTTTTTGCGCCTGGTCAGCGGACACAACGCCGCCGGATAATCAATCACAAACGTCGGGTCAACAAGATTGTCCTCAACGGTGGCCTCGAACACCGCATTGGTAACCACCACATCGTCCATATCCCCTTCATCCAACCCAAGGCCGGCCGCTCTCATCCTCAATGCTTCTATATCTTCAATATCGCAGCCGCTGTATTCTTTTAACAGCTCCGCATATCGCGCCCGTCGCCAGGGTCGAGTATAATCGATTCTCTCCTCACCAAACCGGACCTGCTTGCCGCGGCAGTATTTTTCCACACACAGAGAGATAATCTCCTCGGTCAATTCCATCATCACATTGTAATCGGCGTAGGCCTGATACAATTCCAGCATCGTAAATTCCGGGTTGTGTTGTCTGCTCAGGCCTTCGTTGCGGAAATTGCGGTTTATCTCAAAGACCTTTTCCATCCCACCCACCAGCAGTCTTTTTAGAAACAGCTCCGGCGCAATCCGCAAAAACAAATCCAAATCCAACGTTTTATGATATGTAACAAAGGGTTTTGCCGCTGCCCCGCCGGCCTTTTGCTGCATCATCGGCGTCTCAACTTCCAGAAAGCTCCGGGCCTGCAGAAATTCACGAATCGTAGCGATGATGGCACTGCGATTCTTAAAACGCTCCATCACCTCAGGATTGGCCCACAAATCCACAAACCGCTGCCGATAACGAAGGTCAATATCTGACAGACCGTGAAACTTCTCCGGCGGCTGGCACAAACATTTGCTCAAAAGCGAAACACTATCAGCCCATATAGTAATCTCACCGGTTTTGGTCTTACCCAATTGACCGGCTGCACCGATTATATCACCAAGCTCAAGCAGCTTCGCAAGCGGCCAGCCAGACGCATCAGAACCAAGCAGATTTTTGCTCAACCCCACCTGTATCGTCCCGCTCCAGTCGCGCAGAGTAATAAATATCAGCTTCCCGATGTCCCTCAGCAGCACAATCCTGCCGGCACATCTGGCACGTTGCTTCTCATCGCCATCCTTATATCTGCTCTTGATATCGCAGGCACGCTCGGCCCCGTCATATCTGCCACCGTAAGGGTCGATGCCCAATTGCTTAATGCGAGACAGCTTCTCTTGCCTTTGCCGTTCAAACCTGTCCTGAGCGAAGCCGAAGGACCGGCCCTGCCGTTCTGGGCCCTTCGCTTCGCCCGAGCGCCGGCTCCGCGAAGAATCTATTCCTCTATCTTCCGCCTTTGTCAAATCCGCACATCCCTTCAAAAGAAATTAACCGCGGATTACGCAGAGAAAGTAAAAACAAAAAAACTTCAATCCGTGAAATCTGTGGGCCCCCGCTTTGCGGGAACCCAAATCCGTGGTTAAAAAAGCGACATCCCTTTAGCAGAAAGTCAATTTACATTCGAAACCAGAGCGCCGGCTTGAATCAATTTGCTCTTAACAACCAGAACGCCAACCGCCAGCTGCGGGTCAGCAGCAAAGGTTTCCTCGACCGTATGCTTTTTCAGCGATGCGCCGCTGTTGTCGTGGTCGGCCTTAACCAGCACGTCATTATCCCTCTGGATATCAATCATTTTCCTGAGCTCATCGGTCCTCAATTTGATTTCGATATCCGGCCCGATGTCCCAATCCTTTCGGCCTTGTTTCTTCATCGCCTCCCGGCTTTTAACTATTTGGTCGGAAGGTAAATGATAATAAGCCATCGTATATTTCAGTTGCGCTCCTCCGCCTGGATAGTGCGTTATCCCCTGCACGCTGCCTTTGCCGTGGGTCCTTACGCCCACCAAAGTTGCCCGCTTATGTTTCGGGTCTTGCAGCGCCCCAGCCACTATCTCAGAAGCGCTCGCCGAGCCGGAATTAATCAGTATAACAAGCGGATAATTCGGGTGCGTCCCCTTCTTGTGTGCCGATGCGTAAGTTGACGACAGCCATGACCGCGGACGAGTAATGACTATCAGTCCTTCTTCGACGAATTTATCGGTTACCGCAATGGCACTATCTAAAAACCCGCCCGAATTGAATCGCAAATCCAGAATCAATCCCTTCAACCCCTCGGCCTCAAGGCCCACCAGCACCTTTTCCAGGCCCGAAGCCGTCTTCGCCGAAAAACCGGTAATGCGCACATAACCGATTTTGTTCTTCTCATCAATCATATACAGCCACCGTCCTGCTTCGGTCCTTTGCCAGCCGCGAATTGTCGGAACAATTATCTTCGCTCTGGTTATAGTAATATCCCTGGTCTTCTCCTCGCCGGCACGTCTTATCGTCAATGTAACTTTGCTGCCGGCTCGACCGGTAATCTTGCGGACCGCACAGGTAAGGGACATGTCCTTCGTTTCAACACCGTCTGCTGCTTCTATCACATCTCCGGCATCAAGACCGGAGTTGTATGCCGGCGTATCAGGCAAAAGACTCGTTACCGTCAACAGCCCTTTTCGTTTCGAAATCTCTATCCCAATGCCGGTAAACTCATTGGTCATCATCTTCTCAAAATCCCGAACCTGCCTGGGCCAAACCATAACCGTATAAGGGTCAAGTGCAGACAATGCAGCTTCTGAAAACTGCGCAATCACTACCGGGCGGGGAAGTTGGACAGTTGTTGCGTTCAGTGCCAGGACTTCTTCAAAAACATCCATAAACTCGTCTTTACTTATACCCGTGGGAGAACGCTCTACTTCATCCAGAACCGCTGACAGAGCCGCAGACCACGCCGATAGGGACTTACTATCTTCAATCATCAATTCGAAATCGTCCATCGGAAATTTCATCACCTCGCCCAGCAGCTCGCAGCGCCTGATGGCCTTCGTCAACATTTGACGATAATCAATAATACTGACGTAATTGGATTTCAGGGCGCTAATCGACAGAACAAACATCTCTTTCTTCACACCTTCATAACGCTCCTCGCGGGTCTCACACGGGCTGTCTTGAAAAGACGCCACTATACTGGCCTTGTCCAGAAGCTGCTCGGCATAATCCGAATACGCCTCATTGTCCGCCTCGATTGCCTGCAGCCAATAGTAGCAATGTGTGTAGGCATCAAGCCATTTCCCTTCTGACTCGAACTCGAGCGCGCTGTCCATCGCTTGTTGAAAAACCTGCTTTACGAAAGACTCAGACAGAAGCTGCTCTCTCTGCGCATCATCCGCAAATTCGCACGCCCTGGTAATAACCGAAAACACCGCAGGAATATCATTGACATCGTTGCTGTCCGCTTCGGCTCGAAACTTTTCCAGCTCAGCTAATTGCTCTTCGTAAGCGGCCTTTCGAGCTGACTGACGCCGTTGATTTATACCCTTGTATTCCTGGACAATCTTCGCTAACTGACCAAGCCATGAACGCTCACCTATCAGTTCATCCGCAGCGTCGAATTGACCCTGGTAAATTAGCTCACAAACCGTTTCAACGACATTGGGTTCCCCACTGTTTGCCTGTCCCCGCTTGTCGATGGCGGGGGTTGCCGGCTGGAATTCAACGGCCGCTGACTGGGCCGCAAAAACGCAGGCCAGCACACATAAAAGAGAGCTAAAAAGTAAAAAATAGAAAGTAAAATTTCCTTTTTTGTGTCTCATATCTCACACTTCACATCTCAGGTCTCGTATTCTCGCTTCTTGATATCGAGCATCGAGTATCGAGTATCGAGCTTACATACACTCAGCCGCTTTTCCCGCACAACCTAAAACATGCAGCTTATGTTTAACCATATCTTTAATAGCTTCTCTACCCGGGCCGAGGTATTTACGAGGGTCAAACTCACCGGGCTTTTCGGCAAAAACCTGCCTGATTTTAGCCGTCAGTGCCAGTCGCAAATCCGTATCAATATTGACCTTGCACATCCCCATCTTCGCCGCTTTGCTGACGGCTTCTTCCGGCACACCCATCGCATTCGGCATATCACCGCCGTACTTGTTAATAAGGTCAACGAACTCCCTTAACACACTGCTCGAACCGTGCATAACCAGCGGAAATCCGGGCAGCCTGTCTCCAATCTCTTGTATCACATCGAAGGCCAGCTTCGGCTCGGTCTTGAACTTGTAAGCACCGTGACTCGTCCCACAGGCCACTGCCAGCGAATCGCAGCCGCTTTTTTCAACAAACTCTACCACTTGGTCGGGGTCGGCCACGTGCTTGCTCACATCTTCGACACCAACCACATCCTCTTCAATTCCGCCCAGCTGGCCCAGCTCAGCTTCAACCACAGCGTTATGAGCGTGCGCATATTCGACCACCTTCTTCGTAACTGCAATATTCTCTTCAAACGGCTGTTTTGAAGCGTCTATCATCACCGACGTAAAGCCGGCGTCCACGAATTGTTTGCACGTCTCAAGGTTATCACCATGGTCCAGGTTTATTGCGATAGGAATATCCGGATTTTCCGCAACCACCACATCAATGATCGCCCTCAAATAGCTAAGGCTCGCGTACTTACGTCCGCCTCGCGACACCTGCAAAATAAGCGGGGCCTTCTCTTCGGCTACCCCCTCTATAATACCCTGCGTAATCTCCATATTGTTCACGTTGAACGCACCAACTGCATAGCCGCCCTTGTAGGCCATCTCGAACATCTTTTTGGTATTAACCAACGCCATAGCGCTCTCCTTTGTCAATTCACCATTTTCTATTTACTATTTCGTATTTACTATATCTGCCGATTCTTGCTGTAACTTTTGCCTTATGTTCTTCTCTTCTTTTCAATCATCAATCGTAACCGCCCCCTCCCACATACCTTCTCGGCCCGATCGCCAGTTCCGGAACACCCTGCGGCCATATACTAAACACAATTGAATGTCTGTCCAGAGACTCATCCGCACTGTATGTAATACCACAATAAACCCTGTGATAACGTCTTATAAGCGTTATATCACTTCGTATACTTGCTCCGTAGTCAAAATCATACTGCGAAGAATATACCAATGTATAGCGAGGGTCAAGGACGTAAGTCGCCGCAAAAGTAAACGCATTCGACCCTTTTTCGTCCAGAACCTCCATCCGCCGCAAATATCTGCTGCCTATATAATAACTCAAATTAGGCCAGCGAAGGTGGGAAAAACCAACGTTAAATTGCTGCACCACTCCGCTTTGCATATCAAAATGCATATCACTCAGTACAGCGGACGTATCGCTCAAACGCCAGATATAGTCGGCGCCGAAGTAATTGCGCCTCGGCCCAAACATCTCAAATCTGTGCAGATTGTTGCTAAGGTCGCCGCTAAAGATATCGGGTGTCGAAAGCACTCGCAGCGGCACAATTGGCTTGTTCCAGATAAATCTATCCGGCCCGGTGGTATCAGCGCTCTCAGAGTCATTTACCCACGTAAAGTCCGTATCCAGCCGCATCCAATCAACCGTCCGCCGTTTATCTGCAGGGCCCCTCTTCGTCTGCAGCCGCTGAGAAATACCTACATTCAGC
>JAUVYZ010000085.1 GCA_030602845.1 Phycisphaerae bacterium
CTTTGCTTGGGGTAGGACGATAAATGCCAGAGCCAAAACTGCCCGACATTATGGCGGAGATTCGGGCCTTGCGGGGCAAGGTGCAAGAGCTTGAAACTATCCTGACGGAGCAAGGCGTCGAGCTTGAGCCGCGAACGCCGACAAGCCTGAAAGTCAAGCCGGGGATTAGCCGGGTGTGGGCTACGCTGTGGGGCAGGGACAAAACGAGCTTGCGGATTGTCGGCGTGGACCGAATCGGGCAGCTTATTGTCCGCCCTGTAAGTTGTGAGAACTGTATTGCAGTTTACAAGTCGGGTACTACCGATGGAGCGGGATACCTTACAATTGATATGGGGCGGATTGTTGATTTCGCTGCAATTCGGGTACTGACAGCGGGATACGTCAAAGTCTGGTTTGGGATGAAGGAAGGTGGTTGGGAACACGGAAGGCATCTGATACAAAGCGGCAGCGGCGGGGTCAATCCTACAAGCATAGGTGAATACTTTCAGCGTTTCCGTTGGCTTCGTGTTAATATTGCAGCAGGGGCGGGTGCTGAACAAGTAGGCGTCGAAGGTGAAGTTTTCCCCGAACAATGAAAGGGTTAGTGCTATGAATTGGAAGCGACAGTCAATCGTGGCGGTGTGCCTTATCGTGGTGGTCGTCGGGATTCTGCCGTTCATGAATCCGGGCTGTGGTGATATCTATGTAATCGACCAGACCACCGGCGAAGTGCGGGAAGCAACTGAAACCGAAGCCAAGGCAATCGTGGAAGGTATCGGAGCGGCGGCGAAAGTTATAACCGTGGCGACGGGCCATCCGCAGTACGTTATCTTCATCGACCTTGCCACAAGAGTGGCCGCCCTTGCAATCGGTTTCTTTTATGGCCGCAAGGAATTGTCGGCCAAGACCGTCACGCAACAGAATCTCAAAGTGCCAAACAAGACCGAGACGTAACGGAGCGGCGGCGTGCCTGAAGGCTGGCCCGGACACGATTGGGTTGACAGTTGGGACGACTACCTGTTTTGCACGCTGGCGGTATGGACCTTTTCAGAGGAAGCCCGCCTTCATTGGCTTGAGGGCGATATTGAGGCAAGCGTACAGTGCTTGTATCATGCGTCCTTTTATCAGGCATACGCCACCAGTTGGCTTGGCAGGCAGCTACGCGAACCGTCGGCCATGACCGATGATGCAATCCTGGCGGCTGTGTTCCGGGCGTTAGTGGTCAAACGTGATATGACGTTGTAAAGATAGGAGTACAGGCGAGACGCCTGTATTACGATGGCAGAAGAAAACGAACTTCCCCCGCCGAAGGAGGACGGCGTACCGTTTGCTCAAATTATCTGGATGTTCCGCAAGGAAATTGCGGAGTACACGATTGATAGGTTCGCGGAACTGGCGGCACCGGGAATAACGCAAAGTAACGAATCACTTCTCCAACGGATATGGAAGGGTGTTACCGATTGGGATGAAAAGGGGGAAGGTGTGATTCTTGGCCTTATGGATACAATCTATAAGGCGTTGGGCCTGGACCCTAAAGCGGCCAAGCACCTTTCCGACATGGGAAAGCACTTGAGCCTGGACTTCCCTGGTATGCGGACAGGTAGTGCTTTGTATTCGCTTTTCATGATGGCGGGGATAATACTCAAAATCGAGGCTACGATTCCGTCGCCGTTTCTGGAGCGGTCCTATTCCAAACTGATTATTCCAAACCGCCCGGACCTGCAATCGCTGTTGCAGCACAAGTGGAGATTCGGTGAAGTCGGCGGCGACGTGAAATCGCAGGACTGGTGGGATGACGCCTATCACGGTTTGGGATTCGACGCAACCGCCGAAGCCCTGAACGCAAACGCTCTGCGACCGTGGCTTGACCGTAGCGATATTGCGGAGCTATTTCGGCGGGGCAAGCTGACATTCGCAACCGCCACGGCGGAACTACAGAAACTTGGATGGGCCGACAAGTCACAGATACTGCATGTAACTGACTTGGCCGAAACCTTGCTCGACCGGGGAACGCTTGACGAATTGCGGCGGCGGGGTGTGCTTAGCGGGGCCGACTATCGCGAGCGGTTAAGCTGGCTTGGCTTGTGGCCTAAGTCGATAGAGTTGGCAGAAAAAGCCGTACCACGATTGCTTGGACCCGCCGAACTGTTACGGGCCTATCACCGGGGGGAAATCGACCTTAGCCACCTTAACCAGTTGTTGAAAAAGGCCGGTTACGATGCTGAAAGCCGCGACATTCTGGAATGGCAATCGTATGAGCCGCTACCCCCGGAAACTATTATCCGTGCGTTCCATCGGGGTATGATTGATAAGGCAGAGGCAAATAAGAGATTGCAGCGGCTTGGCTTTTCCAGTGAGGACAGCCCGCGAATTATCGACACCAGCTATCTTCTGCCTTCACCGGCGGACCTTGTGCGCTTCGGTGTCCGCGAAGTTTACACACCGGCAATCCGCAAGAAGTTTGGGCAGGATGAAGATTATCCCGATGCACTGACCGCCGAAGGCCGCAAACTTGGATTCAGCCGCAAGACGCTTGGCGAGTATTGGGCGGCACATTGGGAACTGCCGGCAACCGGGCAGGCTTTCGATATGATGCACCGGGGATTGATTAGCCAGGGTGAGCTTGATATGCTGTTGCGGGCAAAAGATGTTATGCCATTTTGGAGGGATAAGTTGCTTGGCATATCGTACCGACTTATCCCGCGTCGAAGCTTGCCGCGTCTAATCAAACAGAAGCTTATCACTTTGCTAGACCTTACGGACCGATTCAAAGCGCTTGGCTACTCGCCCAAAAACTCGCGTATCATGGGCCTATCCGCCGTCAAAGCGGCGGAGGAACCTACGCGGACACTTGCCAAGAGCGAAGTTATCGACGCCTATGCAAATGAACTCATAGAGGAAACGGAGCTTGTCGCGTATTTCAGGGAACTGGACTATGACGCTGAGGCAATAGAATACTACAAGCAAAAGGCGGAGAAAAAGAAGGAACGTGCCAAGCAAACCACCAACGCCGCTACCCTATCCAGTGAGACGAAACGAATAAAAGAGCTTAACAAACAGGAAGTGTTGCGGGGCTTCAATGAAGGGCTGTTGGATAGTGACGCGGCAACCGAATATTTGTCAGAGCTTGGCTTTCCATCCGAAGCCGTCGAAGCCATGCTGTCCTATGAATTGTTCAAGGCCATGCGGGAAAATCGGGACGCCCATACAAAGCAAGTCAAGAGGGTATTCGACGCCGGACTGTTGACAGTGCCCGAAGCGGAGCAAAAGCTTATTGAGCTAGGCTACGTGCCGACACAGGGGCGGCGGCTTACTAACCTATGGCGGGCGGAGCGTGACGCCGACACCGCCCTTGCAACGCAACAAAACAAACCGGGTACTAAGGCGGATTATGAAAGCTGGCTCAAGTTGGGTATCATCGACGTGCCGACTTGGGTAGAAGCAATGAGAAGATTGCAGTACACCGATGAAACGATAAGCTACAATCTACAAGAGATTGCAGTTAAGCTGTAGGCCAGGCGTCTCGCCTGGCCATAAGGAGCACAGGCGGGACGCCTGTGATACGCAATGCCGACAGAAAAAGAAATGCTGTCCGCAACAGTGAAGGCAACCGCCGGGCTATTCAAGCGTACTGCGGAAGTCGAACGAATCCAGAGGCAAATAGAAGCCGACACACGCCGCTAGGAAGCTCAAGAAGCCGCGAGCACAATCGGCGAAACGGCCCCAGAAGCTGAGACGTGACCTTTGAGATACTCGCGGGCCAAGACCCGCTGAGTACGGTACATATACACGCGGTCCAGGTGCCGTTCCCTGATTGCACCGGCCACGCCTTCCCACCGCCAGTACGAAAACACGCCGGGCGACGTTTCGACCGCCCCGATTGTCACACCTTTGATATGCTTCTCTTTATCCGTTTCGTAGTCCTTCGGCGATTCAATCCGAAGGTTCATGGTCTTATATTCACGCTTGAGCTTGCCCAAGACCCCCGAATCGCAAAGCGAACGTAAACGCTTGTATCCGGCGGCGTTCACTATCAATGAATCGGTATCACAATAGAATACGTTCGCTTGACCGGCTTTCCGTATCAGCCGCCACAGGTAAGCTCTTGCGGCGGATGTTATGTAGCCTGCAATGGCAGGGAAGGCATGGAAGGCTTCGACTTCATCATACTCACGGAATAAGTGCCCGAAGATGACCCGCTCACGGTACATTTCCTCCGAACCTTGCTCCGCAACCATGTAAGCACCGTCCGGCTCTTGCGGATAGTAACCTTCATATCGCCATTGTGTGTTATGCTGGCCGAACTTGCCATAAAGACTATTCAGCAGCCGCTTGACCATTTCCTCAAACACCTTATTGCCGGTCCGCTTATACCGCTGGCGTACCCGGTACAACTCCATCACAAACCTACTAAAGACCACGCGGCGGCGGTACACCGCGAACTGAACGACGCGGACAATATCCTTGTGCCGCAAGGCAAGCTGCAATTCCGGTCCGCAAAGGACCGTTTGGAACTGGCCGATAGGAAACGTCAAACCTTCATCCCCTCGGACCGGGTAGCAATTGTGCCGCGTCTTGATAACGACCTCGGCAATAACCGCCCAAGGCTTTAACGCCTTGGATAAGTACGCGGCGTCGAAGCCGCGATACAAACGAATAAGTTTGACCGGCACGGCAAGCTTACGGGCCACGGCTGAATACATACTGTTAACGTCCAGCTTGTAATACGGCCCATCCGTCTTGCGGCCAATGAAAAAGCAATCCGTCCGACCGCCGTAGTACGCGGCCCGTTCCAACTTCGTTACCGCTTCGTGGCCGTGTATGTAAATCTTGTGCTGCATGAACCTATGTCGGAACGCGGTTAACGCTTGGGAAGGAACCGTTGGCGAAAAATGGCCCAAGTCGTTCTCTGTCAGGAAAGTCCGCCACGCTTCCCACAGACGCTTGAGGATTTCCACGTCACGGCGGCAATGTAGAAAAAGCTTCTTGTCGGATACCTTGTTGAAGTCCACGTCAACTTTCGCCAAGCCAAGCATTGCCCCCCACTGTTCAAGTGTGCCCCGGAAATAATTCATTGCGTCAATCACCAAGACCGTGTGCCTGTCCTTTGTGAATTGGACTATCATACAAAACTGCGATATGAACATCACCTTCGGCGTGTAGCCGCGTTGCGTCAACTGCCGGAAACCGTCAAGTATCCGAAAGTCAAATCCCATGTTGTAGCCGATGATAACGAAGTGCCGGTCCAACTCCGCCGCCGCCATAATGCAATTCCAAAACGATTGTATCTCCGTAAACTCATGCCAGTATTCTTTCCCGGCGTGGCCGTCCCGCCCGTCCCTGAGATAACAGGCAACGCCGAGCCGGAACGTCTGGACCTTTACCTTGGCGGATTCCTTATGCTCCGTCGTTTCGGTATCGACGAAACACCAGTTACGCGGCATGGCCCGCGTCTTATTCTTGCCAAGTGTATGATAGAACCGGCCCACTATCATTCCTGCCGAAGGCATCCCTTCGGGACTACTCCTTTTTTGGAGGCTCTTGTGCCCTGCGACGGGCAACCAACTGCATTGTATCCCACTTGACGTTCTCCGCCTCAAACAAATGCCCGAACTCCTGAAAGAATCCTAGCTTTGCATTAGCTTCCGACAACCGCTCATCAGAACGGTACTTGAAAGTCTGCTCCGCGAACTTATCCCCGAAACCACTGTCAGTCCGCGTGTCCAGCGTGAACTCGTACTGGTACGGCGTCGTTATCGGTGTTGCCGCTTCTGGAAAGTCCTCATGCGAAGGAACTTCGTATTCGCCCAAGAACCTGAGCCGGGGTAGGTATTCTATTTCATCCCTTGTCCGCCGGTGCATTGTGCGAACGTCAACCTTGCCCGGCCCCCACCTTGCCTTTTGTGTGTACCGCAAAACCTCCATTACGCCTGGCATCGGAATCTTTAGAGGACGTAAAGCCCCGTAGAATGACCTGAACATAAAATCTCGCCACTTGGGGGTGCGCCGCCGCAAAGGGACCGCCCGCGTAATACGCCTGAGCAAGTTAAGAGCTTTGATTGTCACGGCTGATTCTTAATAAGCTCGTCAATCAGCGTCTCTAACTCCATTGCCCCTTTGATAGCTACCTCGCACCCCAGAGCAAACGCCTCGTAGTCGTGCAAAATAGTCATTGGAAGATTAAGACGCTGTTGGATATGGCGTGCCGCTGTCCTGGCACGCTTCAACTCTTGCTTCATCTGACCGCGTTGTGTCGCCATCCGTGGCCCCTTTGCTCTATCCCTGGTAAGCTTTCTTGGCGATAGACTTCATACGGCTTAACTCCATAGCCGCTTCACGTTGCCGCCGCATATTTTCCAGCATACGGACCTCCATCGTATATGAATCCCCTTCCCCTGACGTAAACAACCACTTCTGTAAATCCAACAAGGCATTGTAATAAACCGCGTATGCGGCCAGCACCGCCTTCTCGTATTGTTTCCTGGTTATCATCGGTCGCACACCGCCTTTCAATTTATTACACCGCCCAAAACATCCACACCAACATCCGCTTCCAATGCGATAGAAGCTAGGCGGGGGAATATGGAATCCTTCAACTCTATCGGCAAAGGGTCTTTGCAAACCTGTACCTTTATCATGAGATATCGGGCTGTCTTGTTAATCTCTTGGAACCCCCGAATCGCTGTGTTGATATCTTCCAACTTCAAATCTCCCATCACACACCGCCTTTCAGTAATAGCTTGCCGGGCAATCCTGCCATTGCCCGGCAGAGCCGCCATGCCCATGCAGCTTAAAACGGAATATCGTCGCCACCCTTCTTGCCGCCCGCTTGCTCCGGCGGCTCCATGATATCCGCCACGTCCTTTTTCGTCACGGCTTTGACCAGCTTGGCGAGAGACTTCAACACCGTCACCGCCATTAACGCATACGTTGTCTGCTGGTTGTTCTTCTCGCCGTGCCGGGTTATCTTCAACGCACCGGCACTGTACTTTTTCCAGCCGTCCCGCAACCGCCGGTATAGCTTGGCCCCGACAGTCCAAAGCTGCAAGCCGTCCTCGCTTACAACCGGGAAAACGTACTGTGTCCGAGGCTTGTTGCGGTACATACCGTGACGCGGCGACGGCTCGCCCATAAGCTTAACCGTCCCCGTGTCGCCGTCATCTTCAAGACCGAAAAATAATCCCGGCCCCATTGCATCGTCGCAATCCTGGAATCCCATCGGCACACCTACCTTTCTTTCAGTAACCGGCCAAGCTGTGTCGTCAACTCCGCAAGCCGTAGCTCCGACTGCTGCATCGATGCCCAAAAAGCCTTCGGGTCCATCTTATGCTTAATGGCAAACAAGCCGTCCCGAAAACACGACTCGTTAATCAGCTTGACCTGAACTTCCCGCAACGCGGCAAGCTCTAACTCTGTTATCGCTGAGACGCCTGATTCAACCATGTTGAACCTGTGAAGTTGCGGGCCGGGTACCGTCCCAGGGATGGGCACCCGGCCCTGGGCAACGCGGCGGGCTTTACCCGCCGCCGGTCCCTTGCGCCTTCTTCTTCGTGGCGACGTACTGTCCAAGCAACGCCGCCGACAACTTGTCGGCGTTTTGCTTGATAGCCGCCATCGCAGACAGGCCCGCATTTCTCTGCGAACCTTTCAGATTCAAAAGCTGGTGACATATCGACGGACCCTTGTCCTCAATCGATAGCACCAACTTCTCTGCGAACGCTACTGCATCAACCGTTATCACCTTTGCCATCACACACCGTGCCTTTCCGAAATACTGCCCGAGGACAACAGACAACAGCACCGTCCACAAGACAGGTTGCGAACTACGGCGGAATTGTTGCCCCCGTTCGTTGTCGCCTGATACTTCTTACAACACACCATGTTCCGCCGTCCTTGCGCCGCTGTCTATTGTCATTCTAGCACCGGACGTCCACCAAGTCAAGCCGTGACGCAAAATCTTACCGCCTCGAGCGCCGCCGACAGGCGGTGCGTTATTATCATCGCGGCCAATCGTAATACTACGGACCGCCAACGCACCAACGCGCCAGCGCCCCGCCGCCCTCAGTGCTATCA
>JAUVYZ010000104.1 GCA_030602845.1 Phycisphaerae bacterium
GTGTCGATTTTGCGCTGCCAAACCTCTTTTCCCGCATGGTCATAACAAATCAGTCCGTAGGTTCCGAAATAGACATAAACCTTTTTTTCGTCCGCGGCCGGCGTGGAAGATGCGGGATTATTCAGTGGATGAAACCTTGCCTCTGTTTCAGCCTGAACAACTTGCCGCCACAGGATTTTGCCGTCTTCGCGGTCAATGGATAACGTAACAAGTTCCTTTTTATTGGCTGGTTCACTGGCGGTAAGAAAGATGCGATTGTTCCAGATGACCGGAGACGAGTGGCCCGCGGGAATGACGGTTTTCCACAGAACGTTCGCTTCCGGACTGAAATGAACAGGAATGCGATCCGCTTCCGCCACTCCCTGTCCATTGGGGCCGCGAAATTGATTCCAGTTGATCTTTCCTTGCCGGCCGTTCGCTGTCAAGTTGAACAAAAGGATAATAACCGCATAGATACCGGCGTTTGCCGTTAAGTTGTGTCTCTGAAATTTCCCATTTAAACGGTTACAGAACATAATTTTCTCCGTACGGCCTCAATACTTTTACAAAAATCACTTTGAACTATCAAGGATTCTCTTTTCCGAGGCAGCTTTGCTGAAAATTTACACAAAAACATGGTTTTTTATGACCCGGACTTCTTCCAACTCCTGCTTTTGTGCAGACCTTGATCGCCTGCACTTTCATTAATCCAAGTTTTTCAGCAATTCTTGTCATTAACCACACTCGTAAAGGCGTTTAGCAAAGCCTCCACGTCAGTTTTTTGTACCAGGTCAAACAACCTATGCGCAACCAAAATCTGTGAGAATTTGCTAACTGCGTCACTCGCACCAAATTACAAGATAACAAGAACGGTTAGTAAAGACCGTTGCCTAAGTTCAAAAAAGAACGTTTTGAGATTGCCACGCGATTCTTCGAATCGCTCGCAATGACGTGAAGACGCACTTTGCGTCATTGCGAGGAATGCCACCCGTCGTGGGGACTAAGCGGCCCCGCCCACAGGTGGCGGTAAAAAGAACCCCGCCCACAGGTGGCGGGGCTAATCAACCTGTCCCTGCTCGCTGCTTTCGCAGGAATGACCCCGCACTAATTAGACGTGAGTTAGCCCTCAATAAGTGCGGGGCAAGCAACCAGCACTAATTTGCTGTCCATCTGAAGATTCGCAGCCGGTTTTTCAGGAAACTGAACCCAATTTATGGCCTGGGCCAACGGTGTATAGTCGCTTCTTCGGCTCGGTGTTGGTATGGGAGGAAACGACCTTGCCGACAAAGATTATGTGGTCGCCGGCTTCGGTTTCAGATTCGAGTGTGCATTCGAAATTGGCAACAGCATCGGTGAGCAGCGCCGAATCAATGGCTTTGGCCGGTTCGGTTTTGCAATCGAATTCGGCAAATTTATCGGTGTCCCTGCCGGACCTTGAGCCGAAGAAAAGTGCCGCATCGGCCATCTCTGACGATGGAAACGCAATGGTAAAGCATTTTGAGTGCCTGATGGTCTCGATTGAGTAATGCCTGCTTGCGACGGCTATTGCCATCATTGGCGGGCTCCCCGATACAATCATCGTCCAGCCGAGCGTAACAGGATTGGCGCGGCCGGCCTTGTCTTTGGCGATGGCTATTACCACCTGCTCCGGGTACTTGGTTTTTATGGCATCCTGATATTCAACCTGTTTTTGCATTGCTATTCTCCGTAATTGTCTTTAATATTTACTGCAAAGAAATTGCTGCTAAAATTATACATTCGAGATTGATTTTAACAAGGAGAAACGCATGGACACAATCGGCTTTGTCGGCAGCGGAAATATGGCGGAAGCTATGATAAACGGTGTTCTGAAAGCCAATGTTTACAGGCCCGGTAAGGTTTTTGTCAGTGACATCCGTCCTGAAAGACTTGGATACCTCCGGGAGCACTATGGTGTAAGGACGGCCGAGAATAACGCGGAGCTGGCATCGAAAGCAGACATTCTGGTTTTGAGCGTTAAGCCCCAGAATATGACGGATGCGCTGGAGAGTATAAAAGGCGCTGTCAAGGAAGACGCCCTTGTGATATCCATTGCGGCGGGGATAAAAGTCGCTAAGATTGCCGCCGTCCTCGGCGATATCGCAATAGTTCGCGTTATGCCGAACATGCCGGCCTGGGTTGATGAGGGTGCCAGCGTGTTATTCGCCAATGAGAAAGCAACAACAAGAGTGGAAATAGCACGGTTGGTTTTCCTCTCGGTGGGTGAAGCCGTTGTGATTGAGGATGAAGGTCTGCTGGATGCGATTACGGCGGTAAGCGGTACGGGACCTGCTTACTTTTTCCTTTTGATGGAGGAGATGATAAGAACCGGTATCGAACTTGGTCTGCCAGAAGATGTGGCGAGAGATCTGGTTCTGCAGACGGGCAAGGGCGCCGCGCTGCTCGCTGAGAAGGCAGCAGGGGAAGGTGAGAGCCCAGCCCAGCTTGTTAAACGGGTTGCCACTCCGGGCGGCACAACGGAAGCGGCCTTTAAGGTTTTTACCGATGGCGGATTCAGCCCGTTAATAGCGGAAGCTATCAAAAAAGCCTGCGACAGAAGCCGACAGCTCTCGAAGTAATAAAGCTATTGCTTAACTCGAATATCTTACGCCCCGGATTTGCAGTTATTCGACGATAATTGCCTCGGCAGGACATTCGTCGGCGGCCTGCTGAACAGCCTCCTCGTGCTCGGCAGGAACATCCTCGGCGGTAACCTGGGCTATCTCCTCACCCATCTCAAAAACATCGGGGCAGGCATCCACGCATAGTGCACAGGCAGTGCAGGTATCTTCAATTCTGACTTTCATAACAAATCCCCTTGGAAATTGACCATTTGTTATTGATTATTTAACAGTTTTTACTTATTATCCGGCAGGACATTAAAAATAGTTAATCGAAAATAGTCAATAGAAAATAATAAATTGCAATGGCTTATACCGTATTGGCAAGAAAATACAGGTCGCAGACGTTCGATGACGTCATCGGGCAGGACCCTATCTCCCGGACGCTCAAAAACGCTATAAAGACCGGCAGGGTCGCACACGCCTATCTGTTTGCCGGCACCCGCGGCGTCGGTAAAACCACTATGGCACGCGTGCTGGCAAAATCCCTCAACTGCCTTGCCTTCGACGCCCCAACCACAGAGCCGTGCTGCAGGTGCGACAGTTGCGTTGCGGTCAATCTCGGCGAAGATATCGATGTCATCGAGATTGACGGTGCGACGAACAACGGCGTTGAGCAGGTCCGCGAACTGCGGCAGAACGCAATTTACCGGGCTGCACGCTGCAGATTTAAAATCTATATTATTGACGAAGTCCACATGCTCAGCGTCCCGGCCTTTAATGCACTCTTAAAAATACTGGAAGAGCCGCCCAGTCACGTCAAGTTTAGTTTAGCGACGACCGAGCCGAACAAGGTCATCGCGACGATTCAATCCCGGTGCCAGAGATTCGATTTTAGCAATATAGGTCCGAACCTTATCGCCGGCCAGCTAAAGAGCATACTTAAGCAGGAAAAAATAAAGTACGAAGATGATTTGATTCTGCCGTTGGCGAAAATGGCAAACGGCTCGATGAGGGATGGCTTGAGTTTGCTGGATAGATTAATAAGCACCGGCGCAGAACCGCTGACCGCTGAGCTGCTCGAGGAGTTTCTGGGCAGCCCCAATAGCGAAAAAATCTATAATCTCATCGGCGAAATCGGCGACAGCAGCGCAGCAGGAACCTTTGCCGCAATAGAGGATTTAATCAGTACCGGCTTAAGCGAGGTCCAGCTCGTCGATTCGCTCATCGATTATATGCGGGATTTAATGGTCGTAAAATCCGCAGGGGCTGAAAGCGAGCTTTTGATTTTGACCGCCGAGCAGCGAAAGCGGACAGGCCAGTTGGCCGAAAAATTCGATACCGCCGCACTTATTTACAACATAACCGCACTTGAAAAACTGCGTTGGGCAATCAAAAACAGCGACACGCCGAGGGCGCTTTTAGAAGCTCTATTATTAAGATTTACCTTGAGTGAGCATTTCCTGAATGTCGATGAGCTTCTCTCACAATCGCAGGCTGGCCCGATTAAAAAAAAACAGCCAACAAACGTAAAGAGTAAAGCGAGCAGTGAGGCACGAGAGACGAGGGACGAGGGACGAGGGACGAACAATGAGCATGGAAGCAAACCTGAGCCAGTTATAGAAGAACAAAAGCAAACTAAAGCCACGCCGAACCGGCTTAAGACCAGGAGCCAGAGGAAAAACGAGATACTCAACGACCCCGCCGTAAAAACCGTCCTCCTCGGCCTCGACGCAACTATCACCGGTATCGAAGAGGAAAAATAGAAGAATTGATTATTACGATGGGTGGCAGCCACAAATTCAAAGAATTTGGGGATGGTTAATACATAGAAAGGGTGGCAGCCTCAAGCGCAGCTTGGGGATGGCGGGTTATGGAATTATGAGTAGCGTTTATACTGAAACACTGAATAGGTTAATCGAGGAGTTTGGGAAGCTGCCGGGTGTTGGGCCTAAGACCGCCGAGCGCCTGGCTTTTCATATACTAAAAACCGAGCCGGCTGAAGCTATGGCACTTGCCGATGCAATTCGGGATGTTAAGAACAAGATTAAACGCTGCGAAGTCTGCTACAATCTTGCCGAACACAAGGTCTGCCAAATCTGCTCCGACGAGCGCCGGGACAAAAGCTTGATTTGCGTTGTCGAACAGCCGAAAGACGTCGTAAGTCTTGAAAAAACCGGGGCCTGCAAATGGGTCTATCACGTCCTCGGCGGCCACATCGCACCGCTCGAGGGGATTGAGCCGAGCGATTTGACGATTGACAAGCTCGTTAAGCGCGTCCGCGAAGGTAAAGTGAAAGAAGTGATAATGGCAACCAACCCCAATATGGCCGGTGACGGCACAGCGCTTTACATAAGCTCGCTGCTCAGGCCAACCGGCGTCAAAATTACCCGCCTGGCACGGGGACTTCCCGCCGGCAGCACTATCGAATATGCAAGCGGCAAAATACTCACCGATGCAATAATCGGCAGGCAAGAATTAGAGTAGTTTTCACCACTTAACATCAGCTCATTTGCACAGGATTTCTGCGCCTTTGCCCAGTGCGATGAGTGATGTGTACGAATCGAGTTCCCGCTGGATGGCCGGGTCGGTCAGGTCGATTGTATTCTGACGCTCGGCGGACAGGTAGCCGGCCTGGACGAGCTTAGTGATTTCAAGGCCGTACTCCCAGTTGAGAAAGGCGTCCTTGCCCGCGAGAAATGCCCTGCTGGCATCCTCAAGCTCATCGACGTAACCGTAGAGGTCGGGCTCATTCGGCTGGACGGCGAGCAGACCTCGCGAGGCGGTCGCCTTCTCCAGTGCAGTTTCAGCATCGGCCACGGCCTCGGCGGCAGCATCGGCGATGAAGACCTCAAGCGGCGACTTCAGGGAGTTGACCTCGAAGGCGTAGCCCGGCCCGAGCCCGTCCATTAGCAGACGCAGACCCTGCTTGTCGTACATCCAGGAGTTAGTGAACTGTGCCTTGACGAGCTGTCCGCTATCGGGATTGCGGAATGTTACGATGCCGGTACAAAAGTCCTCAGCAGGGGTCTTGCCGTAATCGACACCCATCCGGTCGAGCAGCTCCTTGCGATACTTGGGCCGGCCCCACTTGAGCAGAGAGGTCTCGGCGTTGATGGAGACCGGTTCGAGAAAAGTAACCGGTTTGCCGATGGGCGTAAGCACGAACCAGGAAACAGCGATGCTGTGGCAGCCCATATCCGACAGCACGCCGCCGCCCTGTTGGGTCGGGTCCCAGAACCATGGCTCGTGCGGGCCTGCGTGCTCCTCAGCGCTGCGTGCCAGTGCGATGGGTCCCATAACCCTTTGCTGGGGGGCAAGCTGCGCCAGCGCGTTTTTGACGGCCTTCATATGGATTTGATTCTCGAAGTAGGCCGTCGGCAGTTTGGCTTCCTTAGCGAAAGCCACAAGCCGTTTTGCCTCGGCGACGGTCCGGCCGAGAGGTTTCTCGCAGATAACACCTTTCAGTTCTGCTCCGGCCTTGACGGCCTCGACAATCTGCTCGACAAGTTCGATGCGCGCAAAGTTCGGCGCAAGCACCGCCACGGCATCGCAGTTTTTGCACAGTTCCGCCACGTTGGGATACACCCTGCAGTCGCCGAGTCCGTTTGCCGTTGCGGATTTAGCCAATTCTTCGGCGCCCTTGAGCGCATAGACACCTGCGAGGTCGGCCCCGCGTACCTGTTTCAGTGCCGTAGCGTGGAAGTTAGCAACAAAACCGGCCCCGATGAAACCCAGTTTAAGTGTTTCCATCGTAACTTTGCTCCTTTTCTTATCGAAATCAAATTTATGTGTTCAAATGCCGTGGTCAGGTTACTTTTTGCTCCGGAGGTAATCAAGAAAATTTCCCTCTTCGTGCATTTTTATCGCCGCGAGTTTACTGTCGGGCTCATCGCGCCGGCTGCGACGAGAGTGCCGCGGACAACTTTCCCCTGATGGCGCTATGTGGAGTCCGGGCCGGTTATGTCTGGAAAATTATGGAAAAAAGTTTTAACATAATGAGCGATATGAATGAATGCTTTACTAAACCGTTGTTGCGGATTGGCATTATTTTCCACCTGATATAAGGTTAAAGGAGGTTGACAGACAATGTCCGGGAAGCCAAGAGTCAAAGTTGGAATCATCGGGTCGCAGTTTGCGGCGGGTATCCACGCCGAGGCGTTTCGGCTTATGCCCGATGAGGCGGAGGTCGTCGCCGTCGCCTCGCCGACACCGGGCCACGCTGAGAAACTGGCGAAGAAGTACGACATCCCACGCGTCTTCACAGACTACAAGCAAATGCTCGCTGAAGATGACATTGAAATGGTAACAATCGCGGCGCCGAATTTTCTGCACGCCCGGATGACCATCGACGCGGCCAACGCCGGCAAGCACGTGGTATGCGAAAAGCCCCTGTGTATGATACTGGAAGAAGCGGACCAGATGATTGAAACATGCAAGCGCAAAGGCGTG
>JAUVYZ010000178.1 GCA_030602845.1 Phycisphaerae bacterium
GAAGTTAGCCAATGAAAATTTTGTTACCAGGGCCAAACCGGATGTAGTCGTCCGGGCCAGAGGCAGGCTGGCCGAGCTGTCAGAACGATTAAAGACCGTTGAGAAACACCTTTCGGAATTAAACGGTTGACAGGGGCCCCATTTTGCCCCCGCTGCTTCGTTTTTGCGAAGCAAAACGGCGGGGGTCGCAAAATGGGAACCCCGCAATAAAGGCGGTGCCAAAATGGAGACAGAAGCCGAATTATCACGTATAATCATTAACGAAACATCCGACCAGCAGATAATTGTCTTAAAAGAGCGCAACGGCCAGCGCAGCTTCCCTATCGTCATCGGTATAGTTGAAATTTTCGCAATCGACCGCCGCTTAAAGGGCATCAAGGCGCCCCGCCCGATGACACACGATTTACTGGACAGCGTAATTGAAAATCTCGGCGCTAAAATAGAAAAGATAGTTATAAATGACCTGCGCAATCATACCTTCTATGCAAAGATACACCTGAGTTTGAACGGGCGAACCGTTGAAGTTGACTCCCGCCCTTCCGACGCGATTGCTTTAGGGGCGGCGTCAAATGCCCCTATTTATGTTGCCGAGCACATTTTCGAGATGACTTCCCAGTAAAAGCAGGCCCCAAACGGCGACCCGCTATGAAGAGCGTTTGGGGGCCCGAAAGCTTGAAATAATCATTAACCCAACGCCGACACAAAGCAAACTATCTGCGACATTAAACGCAGGCCAATGGTACTGCCGGTAATAGACATCAATAAAGTCACGCACCAGACCATTATTAAATATTCTGTCGTAAAGATTGCCGCAGACACCGGCAGCGAAGAACGCAAGAGCGATGTGAACCAACTTTTGTCGGCTTCCGCTGAAAACAAAAACAGCAAAGATTACTATCAAGGCAATAACTGAAACCGCTACTAATAAGTGATACTGCCCGGCGGCTATTCCAAAAGCGGCGCCTTTGTTTTCTATTGCCACCAATTGCAAAAAACCATTTATAATTGAAACACTATTACTATGCTCTTGCCGCAGCCAGTTGAAGACAGCCCATTTGCTCCACAAATCCAGCGTCAGGCCGGCCGCCATTAAAGGCCAGAAAATGAGCTGCGCCGCCAAATCCGGCAGTGCAAAAGCTTGGCGCTTCAAAAAAGCCCGGCCTGAACTCGGCCGGGCACTGCTCTCTTCTCTCTCGAACTCTGTCATAATTGGCGCTTGGCGTATCCGCTGTCGGCTATTCATCTTGCTTTGAATATATTTCTATATATTTAAGCAGCCGCTCACGATTAGGTTGATTGGGCTTTAAGTCCAGAGACAGACGCCACTGCTGGATTGCTTTTGCCTTCAGCATCTCATCTTCATCATCGAGCGCCCTTAACATATAGGCAACCCCCAACCCCCTATATGCCTCCCAATCCTTATCATTTATCTCAATCGCCCTGCTGTAACTTTCCGTTGCCCGGTCCACGTCGTTAAGTCGCAGATAACAATATCCAAGGTATTGATAGGCGACATTGTTATCAGGCTGGATTTGTGTTACTGATGTTAACAGCTCTTTTGCAGGCTCACTGTAATTGGCTCTTAGATATGCAACCGCCAGCGAAGTCATAATATCAGGGTTATTACTATCTACTTCCAGTGCACGCTTATAGGAAGCGATGGCCCGGTCATAATCTTTTTGCAATTCATAAATATCGCCAAGCAGCTTTTGGATTTCACTTGCATTAGGGTCAATCTGTTCGACTCGTTCGGCTGCTGCCAAAGCATTGTTGTAGTCCTCAATTTCATAGTAGCTTTCGGCAGCACCGACATGCGCTTCCAGATGATTGGGCTTAAGTTCACAGGCTTTAGCGTATGCCTTGACCGCCTGTGCAAATTTTTCCATAATCTGGTAAACCCGGCCAAGATTGAAATAATCCTTGAAAGACCAGGGATTTAATTCTGTTGCCTTTTCATAGGAGGCGGCACTTTTTTCATAATCCTTTGTTTCCTGATAAATCTCGCCAAGCAGAGAGTAAGCGAACAGAAAACGATTGTCTATTTTCACAGCGGAGTTGAGCCGTTCGATGGCCATTTCACTCTCATCGAGCTCCCGCAGCATTACAGCATCGACATATAAATCAACCGCCTGGTGTCGTTGTTGTTGTTCCCTGGCACAGCCGGCCAAAAATAACAGGATTACCCCTGCCAGGCATACACAGATTGCAGGACGGACATTTGTGCTATTAAACATATACGTTCCCCTTCTCTGTATTAAGACAACCCTGCCGGCATTCAGCACACCCGCCTTCACGGGTCTAAACTCGTACCTGCCAAAGCAGGTGTCCTTAATCGGCGACCAATTATATCACAGTAACTATTGCTGTCAAAAACTTTTAGCGGCACAGAGAATCCCGTTTTTGAGCGTTTTTGCTAAATGTTTGACATATTTAACACCGCTTTATATTATATCGGGTTAATAAGCAAAAAAGGTAAAAGTAAAAAGGTAAAAGTGCGGATAGTTTTACTTTATATTCGAAAGGCCCTTCTTTTATGGCGAAACAAAAAGTAATTTTGAAGAACAAGCCATTCGTACTGATTATCCGCGACGGCTGGGGTTATAATCCAAATCCGGATGAAGATGACTATAACGCTGTCAAGTGCGCCGACACCCCGACAGATGACATGCTGATGGCCGAGTATCCAAACTGCCTTGTCCATACCGCAGGTGTTGATGTGGGCCTGCCGGACGGAACGATGGGCAATAGCGAAGTGGGACATCAAAATATCGGGGCCGGCAGAATCGTCCCACAGGAATCTGTAAGAATCAGCAAAGCCATTCGCGACGGCTCTTTTTTTGAGAATAAGGAATTTCTCAACTTAATCAAATTTGTAAAAAACAATAATAGCAAAATGCACGTGATGGGCCTGTGCAGTGACATTGGTGTACACTCACTGCTGGACCACTTGTACGGCCTGCTTGAACTGGCAAAAAGAAACGGCATAAAAGATATTTTTATCCACGCATTTACCGATGGCCGGGATTCACCGCCGAACAGCGGAGCAGGATACATAGCCGATATCGAGAAGAAAGCCGAAGAAATAGGCGCAGGCAAAATCGCAAGTGTTTCTGGCAGGTTCTACGCTATGGACCGCGACAGCCGGTGGGACCGCGTGCAAAAGGCCTATGAATGTCTGAGGATTGGCAAAGGTATCAAAGCAGCCACCGCAGCAGAAGCGGTTGCCAAAAGTTATGAAAAAGATGTAACGGATGAATTTATCGAGCCGACCTGCATTGTCAATAGTGACAATGAACCTTTAGCCACCATCGACGACGGCGACGGCGTAATATTCTTCAACTTCCGCGGCGACAGACCTCGTGAAATTACATGGGCATTCGTTGGGCGGGATTTCAAAGAGTTTCCGAGAACAACCAGGCCGAATATATGTTACGTCTGTACGACCGAGTACGATGCAACAATACCTGCACCGGTAGCATTTCCGAAGCCGCCCAAAATGAAAAATATCTTAGGGGCGTACTGGGGCTCTCTGGGGCTGAAGCAATTTCGCTGTTCCGAGACGGAAAAATATGCCCACGTTACCTTCTTCTTCAACGATTACACCGAAAAGCCCTTCAGCGGTGAAGACAGGCAAATCGTGCCTTCGCCGCGGGTGCGAACATACGACTTGAAGCCCGAGATGAGCGCTTACGAGGTTGCCGGCATTGTACTGAAAAGACTCGACTTGAACAAATACGATGTAATGGTGGTCAATTTTGCCAATCCGGATATGGTCGGCCATACCGGCATACTGTCCGCAGCGATTAAAGCCGCTGAGACGGTGGATGAATGCGTCGGCAGAATTCTGGACAAAGTCAAGGGGCTTGGCGGCTCAGCTATAATCACCGCCGACCACGGTAATTTCGAAAAAATGATAGATGGAAGCCCGGATAATCCGCATACCGCTCACACCATTGGCGATGTGCCGTTAATTATGTTCGACAAGCGTTATAAAAACAGAAAGCTGCGGGAAGGCGGCAGATTAGCCGACATAGGACCTACCCTGCTGGAAATGATGAAACTGCCGCAGCCCGAAGAAATGACCGGCCAAAGCTTACTTAAAAGCTAATATAAACGCACGCTGTTTTTCAGATGGGGGTGGGAGAAGACAATGGGCCAGATAGTCGTCCTTGACCAGAATATGGTTAATATGATTGCTGCCGGCGAGGTAATTGAACGCCCTGCCAGCGTGGTCAAGGAACTGATGGAAAACAGCATCGACGCAGGAGCGACAAAAATAACAGTAACCATCGATGATGGTGGCCGAAAATTAATATCGGTCGCCGATAATGGTTGGGGGATGGACGGCGAAGACCTGGCCCGCGCATTCGAGTCACATACCACCAGCAAAATCAAAACCAGCTCCGACCTGCGGGGTATATCAACGCTTGGGTTTAGAGGCGAAGCATTAGCAAGCATCGCCTCGGTGGCACAAGTCAGGGGCGTAAGCAAAACAAAAGATTCAACCAGCGCCAACTGCGTTGAGATTGATTGCGGAAATAAAGGCAGCGTCAGCCCTTGCAGCGGAGATTACGGCACAACAATCCAGGTCCGGGACCTTTTTTATAAACTACCCGCCAGACGCAAATTCCTTAAAACCGCCAACACCGAAATGGGCCACATCACTGAGCGCTTCATACGAACCGCACTGGCAAATGAGAATCTGGATATGATGCTGTACCATAACGGCAGAGAGCTTTATCGGTTATCGAGCAAGGAGGGGCTTCGCCGGCGCATAGCTGAATTGTTCTCGCCTGATATTTCTGAAAATTTAATTGAAACTGAAAGCAGCGAGAGAGAACTGCATATTTTCGCTCTACTGGGCAGACCCAGCATTTCGAGAACAAATAACAAATTTCAATATGTATTTCTAAACGGCCGATTCATCCGCGACAAATTTATCTCGCACGCAACCAAAGAGGCATACCGCGGACACCTGGAGCCGGATAGATTCCCTGTCATCTTTTTATTTA
>JAUVYZ010000099.1 GCA_030602845.1 Phycisphaerae bacterium
CCACTACCGCCCGGTCCGGCGTCACAAGGTAAGAGGATGAAGCCCTCGCGAGTTGGGAAGACTGATTCGACGGGCTGGTGATGACGGCCGTGTTCCGGGGCAATCAGCCGAGCTTTTGACCAGGTGGCACCGGAATCTTCAGAGGTGCGCATTACCAGAGCGAGATTGCCCCAGGTTGCGGCAGCCGAAAGGCCGTTGAAGTGATATATGATCCTCCTTCTGCCATCGTACCACATCGCCGGTGCATGGTCATTCCTATCCGGCCCATCCCAGAAAACCGAGGCCGGTTCCCATTGCTTTGAGCCATATCGCAGCCGACTGGCAACAATCGTTAATTCGCGGCCACGTTCAGTATGGCAGGAATACCAAATGGCCAGGAGGTCGCCATTAGGGCAGTCCACCAGGGCCGGGTCATGGTTGTGCTTCGAGTACATCGGGCCATCGGAGCCAGGCGGAATCTTGACGTACTCAATCGGGCCTTTGAAATATGGCTTTTTCGGGTCCGGGCCTTTAGTCAAGTCAGTTGGAATCCGCTGGTTGACGTTTCGCTGATTCAGAGGTAGTGGCGGAACAGGCAGCGGCTTTGTTTTGGGCATCTCACCGAAAACGACGCGGAAGCCTATCATCCAGCTCTTGTCCCGGGGTAGTGTGCCAAGCCGGTTCGCTGAACGCAGGAACGGGACCTTTGTGTTGTGGCTGCCGCCACGAGTGACTTTGAAATCACCGCCGGCCCGCCCTACCGGCTTGATTTGATGACTTTGTTTATACGGGCCATACCAGTCATAGCACCATTCCTCTACATTGCCGTGCATGTCGTGCAGTCCCCACTTATTCGCAGGTGTTGTTGCGACCTTTAGTGATACTGGTTTTGGCTGCCAGGTTTCTGTTTGGTTTTTGTGGTAGACATCAGGCAGGGCGTTGCCGGTATAGTATGGCGTGGTAGTACCCGCGCGGCAGGCATATTCCCATTCGGCCTCGGTCGGCAGACGGTAGGGCCTGCCTTCCTTTTTCGAAAGCCATTGACAAAATCTGTCTGCCTCGTGCCAGTTGACAAAGACGACCGCCTCATCATCTTCCTTCGAAAGCCCGCTCTTACCGCGGAGCTTGCGATGCCCGGTGTCGAACTGCTCGTACTGGGCGTTAGTGACCTCAGTTACGGCTATGTAAAAAGGTCTGGTGATGTACACTTTGTGCACAGGCCGTTCGTCCCAATCACCGCCCTTTTCCTGTCCCATTAGAAAGAAGCCCTGTTCGATGCGGACTAACTTTATGCCGATTGAATTAACAAATGTATCCGGCATTTGTGCAGAAGGTAACTTTGCTGCGGCCTTTGATTGACTCAGCGCCATCGCCAGGAAGATTACAGGTATTGTCAGACATTTTCTTTTCAACATAACGTCGCCTTTCAAGTGATTTGGTTACTGTGATTTTCGATAAACTGGCGGACTTCCGGCCTGATATAGAGCTTCTCAATGTCCACCACTTGCGGCACCGCCCTGGCACAAAGCGCCGCCACTTCAGCCGATGGAGCTTGCGTATCCACAAAAAAAATCGGCTCGCCTTTTATGGTACACAGCCCCCCACCGCTTCCACCGAGCGGTTCATTGCGAATTATAACGCTGTTTGCTTCCAGCAGTGCTATAAGTTCTTCTAAAATCCTCTGCTCATTCATTTATCGTACTGCGTATCGTGTATATCGCGGTTCAAGAAAAAACACGTTAAAAGTCGATATAGGTACTTGTAAGCCAAAATTTCCGGTAGATAATGTTAAGACTCAGGACTCAAGACCAAATTTTATAGCAGGAGCAGGCAGTTGACAAGTATTATCGAAAAACGCCTTTCTTTGCACAAACTTCTGGCAAATCAGCAAGAGGCAAATAATGCCTTACAATCCCGGATTACGCAGCTCCAGGCCCTTGCCAATATCGGCACGGCTACCCACATGATAGCCCACGAAATCAACAATTTGCTTACACCTCTGGCCAGTTACGCCGCTCTTGCGCTAAACAACCCGGACGACAAGCTGCTGATTGAAAAAGCCCTTCACAAGGCGGTGCGAAATTGTAACCGCGCCTCGAAAATTATGGAAAGTATGCTCGCGATGGCAAATGGCCGGACGCAGGGAAAGAAGAATGCCCTGCTAATTAGTCTGGTTGAAGAGATTTTTACCTGTCTGTGCCGGGATTTTGCAAAGGACGGGATAACCGTAGAAATCCGGATTCCCGAGGATTTGACGGTCTGGGCCGTGCCCGTTCAAATTCAACAGGTTCTAATGAATTTGATTCTTAACGCCCGCGATGCAATGCTGCCGCGCGGCGGTATTCTAACCATCAAAGCCGCGGAGAGGCCCGATGCAGTTGTGATAGAAGTTAGCGACACCGGCTATGGAATCGAAGCCGCCGATTTAGAAAATATCTTCGAATCGTTTTTCACCACGAAAACGGATAAAAATTCGACATCTCAATATTCAGGCTCCGGACTTGGTCTTGCCTTTTGCAAAAAAATAATAGATGCACACGATGGCAGCATCTCGGTCGAATCCAGACCCGCCGGGGGAACCACATTTAAAATAGCCCTACCCAAAAGCGATAAAACGAAAAACGTAAAACCATAGTATTATGAAAGAATAAATACGAAATTCGAAATCCGAAGCACGAAACAAATCCGAATGACCAAAATACGAAATTCGAAACAGGTAGAATAACGTTTTGGTCATTTGGTATTTGAATTTCGAATTTGTTTCGGATTTCGATGCCGTCCCGGTCCGGCCCGGCTTCAGACGGGACGGATTCGAAATTCGAATTTTGTAGCGGATGTTTTTAGCTTTTAATTTTCTTCAATTGCAGTAAACTGGTAGCTAATAGTGGCTCAGGTCTACCAAAATATTGGGCATATCGTTGTGATGTTGCTGCTGCTCGTCGGTTCTGCCTTTTTTTCAGGAGTTGAAACCGCCTTTTTTAATCTCTCACGCAGGCAAACCGACTTACTGCAAAAATCCAAACATAAACTGCAAAAGCTGGCAGGGAAACTGCTGAACAAGCCGGGGCAATTGCTCAGCTGCCTCTTGTTTGGAAATATGACGGTTAACACTCTGTTTTATGCTGTCGCCAGCGTTCTTACGGTGAGGGTCGGGCGGGAAATCGGCCTGACCGCCGCGGCGATTACCGCGTGCATTACCTTTGCTGTGCTGGTGCTCTTCGGCGAAATACTGCCCAAATCGCTGGCCTACGCAAATTCAAAATCCGTCAGTGTTACCGCCGCTGTGCCGCTCTTTTTATGTCTGCAGGTTTTTACACCTATTGTGTTTGTCTTCCGGCTTCTATTGGTGGAGCCGGCCCTCCGTTTGGTTTTGGGACCGCCGCAGCCTGCTAAACCAATAACCACAGACGAATTCAAATCGCTGATTGAACAGGTGCGAAAACGTGGACTAATCACCGCCGATGAAAATAAGCTCCTGACCGAGATTATCGAGCTTGGTTTTCTCAAGGTCCGCCACGTTATGCGACCACGGGTGGATATGATTGCCTGTGCCGTTACGGATTCTCCGCAAACAGCTCGCGAGAAGATGGAAAAACATCACCTGACAAAGCTGCCTGTTTATGTGCGAACAATAGATAATATAGTCGGCCTGGTCCTCCTGCGGCAGTTGTTGCTTGAACCCACGATGTCACTGGATAAGATTGTTCAGCAGGTCCATTTTGTCCCGGAACAAAAGACAGCGGAATCTCTGCTGGAATTTTTCCGCAAGACTGGTACCGACACAGCCGTAGTCGTGGATGAATATGGCGGCATTGCAGGTTCGGTCCGTCTGGAGGATATTGCCGAAGAGCTGCTGGGGCCCATTGAAATTACAGGCGGAATTGAACCCATCGAACAAATAGGCCCAATAGAATATCGGCTGGCAGGAAATCTGGCCATTCACGACTGGGCCGAGGCGTTCAGCATCGACCCTGCAGAGACCCGACTATCCACGGTCGGCGGCCTGGTGACCGCCCTTCTCGGCAAAATACCCAAAAGCGGCGACACCGCATATTTGAAAAATTTAAAGTTCACCGTCGAACGTGTGCAAAAGCACAGAATCGAAACCCTGATATTAACTCTTGAGCCGGTTCCGAGCAATGAGCAATAGAATAGCCTTAATATTGGTGGCTGTGTTTGCTGTTATTCTCTCCGGTCTCTTTTCCGGTGCTGAGACTGGGATGTACCAGCTCAGCCGGCTTCGCTTACGGCTCGGTATCGAAAAAAAGCGATTGTCATTTGTCATCCTCGGTAAAATTATGCGTGACAGTCCCGCCCTGCTTCTTTCAATGTTAATAGGCACAAACCTCACACATTATTTTATTACGAGTATTGTAACTTATCTTTTACTGAGCAATGTCGAGACTGCGCACACTGCCGAGCTGTTTGCAACGTTGATAATCACACCGATACTGTTTGTATTCGCCGAGCTGATACCCAAAAATATTTTCTTTTATCGTGCCGATTATCTAATGTCCTTTTTTGCACCTGTTTTATTCGTGTTTCACAAAGTTTTTAGCTGGTGCGGAGCGGTACCCCTGCTTAAATTTATGTCCGGCATTTTCGCCCGATTAACAGGAGCACCTGTCCCCTCCAGGACGGCGATAACCGCTGTGCAGAGACATCATATCAGGGCAATTTTCACAGACATTCGAGAAGAAGGGCTCTTGAGCCCCGTGCAGACCGACATCATAAACCGCCTGGTTAGCATCTCAAACATTGCAATAGGAGCCGTGATGACCCCTATTAATAAAGTTGAGATGGTCGATGCAAACTCTGATAATTCGGCTTTATTGAACAAATTGAAGGAGTGTGCCTTTACCCGTCTGCCGGTCGTAGACGAGCGGCCTGCAAATATCGTCGGCTTTATAAATATTTACGATTGCTTAAGCTCGCCGGAAGACTTCACCAACCTACATAATTTTATAAAGCCAATCCGAAAGCTTCACGCAGATACTACTGTTATCGACGCGATAAATGTTATGCAAAGTGAAAACCAAAAAATCGTTTTGGTTACGAAAATCGGTCACGCCGGCCAGGAAAGGCCTATCGGCATCGTAACGATGAAGGACCTGGTTGAGGAGCTTCTCGGCGAACTGGCTGAATGGTAAAATACCACAGGAAATCACAGTAAATGTCGCTGAAAATCCTTAATATCTTGGTTATCTTAATACTAATTGCCCTTTCGCTTGCAATCCTGGCAAACAGTATGACCAAGCCGCTCGGCCGGGATGAACAAATGTACTGCACCGCCGGCTCTTTGCTGGCCCAGGGCAAGATGATTTACAGGGATTTTTCATACCCGGCCCAAATGCCCTATCACCCATTGCTCTATGCAGCCCTGTTCAAAATGCTGAACACAACGCACTATCTGCTTGTAGGCAGAATACTTTCGGTTGTATGCGATATCCTCATAGTCGTTTGCATTGTGGGCATATATCGGCGCATCTTTAAGTCTTTTGCAATTTCCGGAATGCTTCTGAGCCTGGCAGCCGCTGTTCTATACGTATTTAATCCCCTCGTGGATTACGCCAACGGCTATGCCTGGAATCACGATGTTGTGGTTCTTTTCGTCGTGCTGTCTTTCTGGTTGTTCATATCCACCGATTTTAAGCAGAAATCACCCACCGAAGGCGGGCACGATCAAAACCCAGTTTCGCTGGGCTGGCGAATCGCTGCCATTGGCGCCCTGCTGACATTAGCAACCTGTATGCGTATAACCACAGCGCTGGTGGAGTTGCTGTTTTTCGCTGTTTTGCTGAGCCAACCTGCTGGGTCGATAAAGCAAAGACTCAAAACCGCCCTGCCGTTTTTGATTGCTGCTGCTGTTGTATTGATTTGGCCTGTCTGGGTGATAGCTCTGGCGCCGCGGGCATTCTTTCTTAATCTGGTCAGGATACCCACGCTCTACGGCGAATGGCTGCACCAAATAGGTATGGTTTATAACAAATTTGATTTAATATTCGTCTCTCTAATGATGCCCGGCTATTTCGCACTTATCGTTATAACGATTTACCTTTGCGTTGTGATTGTGTGTCTTCGCCGGAGATTAAAAATATCGAACGCCCGAAACCTATTACTCGCCGCCTTGCTGCCGTTAACGTTTTTTATAATCGCTTTGATTCCGCCGACGATGTGGAGACAATACCTTGCGATGCCGGTCCCCTTTTTAATAATCAGCTTCGCTTTCCCGCTTCTGTATTTAAGGAAACTTGTCGATAAGACCAGCCCCAATAAGTATTTTAACATAGCTGTCGTTTTGGTAAATCTCTTCGCTGCCGTTTTATTAGCAATCTGCGTATATATAGCAGTCGCCTCTTACCCGGTTGTACTATACAGGACTCCGATAGTTCTGGTGCCGGAAAAATGGGTGCCGATTGAAATACACAGGGTTTCAGAGGACATCGCCGAAAAAACTAAAGAACCAAAACTAATACTCACTCTGGCCCCCCTATTCGCTATTGAAGGCGGCTGTGATATTTATACCGAACTCTCTGCCGGCTCGATTGTTTACAGAATTGCCGATTCACTGACCCCCGCCGACCGCGCTGTTACACATACCGTAGGCCCAAAAACACTCGCAGCGCTGCTTGAAAAAAACCCGCCTTCGGCGGTAATACTTGGCGTTGAACGTGGGAAATTAGCGCCCCTCGAAGCCCCTCTTCGAGCAGCCGTCGGGGCTGATTGGGAAACAAAAACCTACCACACCGGCCCCACACTCTACTTCAAACGTTAATCTTGTCATCCCCGCACAAGCAGGAATCCAAATTTTTAGCCCACGGCACTGTCGTGGGTTCTCTACGCAACCTGCCTTTCTTAGCTTGTCCCCGGTGTGTGCTTACTTGCTTTTCTGCCGGGGATCGGGGATCTACTCTAACGGGGTCATACCTCCAACTCAACACTAAAAACTAAAAACTCAAAACTACTTAAAGGCATCTTGACGACGGTCTTCGAGAATAAGGCCGATTGCCTCTGATAAATTTGCAAGGCATTTTTCTTTGGTTTTACCCTGTCCATTGGCTCCCGGCACTTCAGCACAATAAGCAATGAACCAGTCACCGTCCTTTTCCACTATTGCGGTAAATTCATTATGCATAAAGTTACTCCTGTTCAGTCTCCGTTACAGTTATATTATAGACGAGGATTTGAAAAAATCAAACTTTTTATTTGTGGGTGCTTAACTCCCCCTGCCCGCCCCGCACAAGGTTGTCATCCCCGAGAAAGCAGGAATCCAAATTTTTAGCCCACGGCACTGTCGTGGGTTCTCTACGCAACCTGCCTTTCTTAGCTTGTCCCCGGT
>JAUVYZ010000174.1 GCA_030602845.1 Phycisphaerae bacterium
GGGTGCCGCTGGGAAAGACGAAGATTAAGGTCTCTCGCATCGGCTTCGGCACGGGTATGCGAGGCGGGAACCGGCAGTCAAACCAAACCCGCCTGGGCAAAGAAAACTTTGAAGCCCTGCTCCGGGCGTCGTACGAGCGAGGCGTCCGGCTGTTCGATTTAGCCGACCTTTATGGTACCCACCCTTACGTCGCCCGGGCACTGCGTAAAATGCCCCGCAAGGATTACATCATCTCCTCAAAAATCTGGTGGCGACGCGGCGGAATACCCGAAAAGGAACGACCCGACGCTGACGTCGTCGTCAATCGTTTCCTCAAGGAGCTAAACACCGACTACATCGACATAATCCTGCTGCACTGCGTTGACAAGCCAAACTGGCCGGACGAACTCGGCGAACAGATGAACATCCTGGCAAAGCTCAAAAAGAAAGGCATCGTGCGGGCACATGGCGTCTCCTGTCATTCGCTGCCAGCCCTGGAGGCGGCTGCAGATGAGCCGTGGGTCGATTCGGTGAACGTGCGAATCAACGCATATGGCAAGAATATGGACGGCCCGGTTGCGAAGGTCGAACCCGTGGTTAGGAAGCTGCACAAGGCAGGCAAAGGCGTGGTAGGGATGAAGCTGATTGGCGAGGGGGCCTTCCGCAACAGCGACGAAAAACGCGACAGCTCCATCCGCTACGTGCTCGGCCTCGGCTGTGTGGATGCAATGGTCGTCGGCTTCGAGAAAGTCGAAGAGATTGACGACTTCGCCGCACGCGTTCGCAAAGTGTCCGAAGCACTTATAAAAAAGGCGTGAGCAACAAGCGAAAAACGTAAAGCGAAAGCTCCGACTTCAACTTGTTTTGCGCGGCGCTCACATAGGAAGCCGGCGGCGGACCTCCTCATACTCCGCAATCGCAGAATTTATACTTTCGACCAGAGAACCTATATCGGCACTCAAATCTAAATATTCATTAGCAAGACGAATTGCTCTTTGATAATTTAGTATCAAACGGTCCAGAGTGAACAACAATTCGTTCCTTAGCCTTTGTCGCTCTATTACGTCCCTGTCGTACCAGTAGCCTCCGTACCAAGGGCCCCTGTTGCGTATTATCCCCTCAAGTAGATTAAGCTCTCTGCGAAGCCCCTCTGAGCGGTTCTTAAGATGCGTAATAGCGGGAGAAACCTCATTAAAATCCCTCTTGGCTTTCTCAAATCCGCGTTTTGCTTTTTCGCACTCATTATTTCGAACCAGGCCCGCCTTAGCTGCATCACGCGATATTAAAAGCTCTCTTGTCGAAGAAACGATTTTGTCCGCAATATTACACTGTACGGCCTCGGCTGCCGTTAATGTCAGCAATGAACCGCTTTCACTCCACGTTCTGACAAGAGTTTGGGCAGCTTTTTTGTTCTGACTCTCAACAAACAATGTTTCGCCTTCCTCAGTAACCTCTAAAGCTTCAATATCTTCGTCGACCATCGCTTTGGCAATGACGGCCGGCCGGTTGTTCCGTTCGGCAAGTGCAGCAATATAAGCAGTAAGTGTAGAAGCATCATCGTCAGGCCGGCTTGGGACAATAGGTTTTTCTACTATAGCTCGCCCATAAGGCCTTAGTGAAGTTCGTACACGACGTCTCCTTGCGTTCGTAAGGTCAGAAGGAGTGTATGATACTAACGTGGCGCCACCGATGGTCGTATTATCCGCCATATAAAGCTCGTAACAGGCAATGGCTATCGCAGCACCGGTTGAGTATGCGCCTCCGAATTTGCCGCCGTTAACGAATGCAACAATACGGCAATTATCTACCTGGATGATTGCACTACAAATGCGCTTGGCCAAATCAATTCGGCCACCGGATGTATCAATCTCAATGAGAATAAACAGTGGACCCTGGCTGGCAGCTAAAATTATTGCATTTTCAAAAGCTTCGGCTTCACATATCAGGTCAACCGGTTCCTTTATAGAAAAAGTAATCACCTTGTTCTTGCGGCCAAGACGATTATAATGGATTTCGTAATCGCCGAGGTCAAGGTATTGTGGGCTCCTTTTGTTCGCAATACGAACTTGTGTCTTATTATGTCTTTTTAGCTGCGTGGCATAGCCATTGAAGCTTTTGCCAGTCTGACGGTGTGTAAACGTATCGCCAAAGCAGTTAGAGAAAAAGAGTAATACAGCAAGCATAGAGATAAGATATTTAACCATTTTTTTACCTCCTTTGCTTATAGGCATCCACTTAGTATTATGTTAACAAAAAAATCGAAAAAATCCACTTTTTTTCTGTAAATATCGAAAATCGCGTTTTGGAGCTGCTCGGTGCCCCTTTTGAAATTGGGTTTGATTGGGTTTGTTTTTTTGGACTGCGAAATCATCCTATTTTATGTAATCCTTTGTTATAAGTGAGTTTACATTCATTTTGGCTTTTCGGAAATTGGGTTTGAATTGGGTTTGAATTGGGTTTGATTGGGTTTGAATTGGGTTTGTTTTCACCAAGTGTCCAATTGGATTTATTTTCATAAACCACTGTATGTAAAGACTTTACATTCACTTGACTTTTTCGGAAATTGGCTTTGTTTTGCATAAAAGGGTCGATTTGTAGAGGCCTCTCTACAGTTGTAGAGGGTGCCTTATAGGCACGTAAATATTTGCTGGCAATGATAAAATGGGCAAGCTTCACTACAAGGTTATTGGTTGTTGGTAACTGATAATTGAACATACACGTAACACCTTTCACTAACGATGGTTTTTGACGTGTCCAGCACCAAATTACCCCGCACTAATTAGACATGAGTTCGCACTCAATTCGTGCGGGACACGGCGGCAGCAGCCTATTTGGTGCGGGACGAAGACGTGCGGTTCTCCGCTAAATGCCTGCCATCTCTATGGTGGTTTGTATTATACCAAATTTCAAAGAAAAGTCAAGAAAAAAAGTGCGCTTTTTTGCGCACTTTTAGTTCATAGTTTGTAGTTCATTGTTCGTTGCTGGATGCTCGATACTGGATGCTGGATTCTCCCGCCGTCGCTGAAGCTATGGCGGACAAGCGATGCTGGATGCTGGTATCGAGGGTGTATTTGGCCTTAATGGCCGAAGAGAACACAAAAAGTGCGATAATTTGCTTGATATTTTCTCTCAATTATATAAAATGGCGTTAGTTTGATGTATGATGGCAGGATGGGTGAGAAGGCCTCTTTTTGCTTCCCGATAAGCTTTCCCCCCACGAAAACATCGCATTATGTTGGGAAAATATTAGCAATTTTTAAGGAGGCGATAAAATGAGAACGAAAACACATCTAAAAGTGTCCATCGTAATGTCAGTATTATTGGTGGGGATGGCTCCCGTAATTGCTGCGGGAGGAACCATCTATGTCGATGCCAACGCTTCGCCAGGAGGGGACGGGACGAGCTGGGCTACGGCGTACAAGTATCTGCAGGATGCGCTCTATAAGCCACCAACAGGTGGTGACCAGATCTGGGTGGCTGCGGGGACGTATAAGTCGGATGAGGACGAAGGTGGAAACGTCGACCCAAACGACCGAACTGAGACCTTCCAACTCATCAACGGTGTCGCGCTCTACGGCGGGTTTGCAGGCGGGGAGACCGGCCTCGATGAGCGTGATTGGGAAACCAACGAAACCATCCTCAGCGGCGACATTAATACGCCTGGCGACAACTCGGACAACAGCTATCACGTGGTTACCGGTAGCGGGACGAATGGAACGGCCGTGCTGGACGGCTTCACCGTTACCGCCGGGAACGCTAATGGCTCTTCTTGGGCGGACTCCAAGGGCGGCGGGATGTTCAACAACTCCGGCAGCCCTACCGTCACGAACTGCACATTCAGCGGTAATTCAGCAGACATAGCGGGCGGGATGCTCAATTATGATAACAGCAGCCCGACCGTGACTAACTGCACCTTCAGGGGTAACTCGGCAGTCCTCCAGTACGGCGGCGGGATGTTCAACTGGTGGTTCAGCAGCCCGAAGGTTACCAACTGCACCTTCATCGGGAACTCAGGATACGCTGGTGCCGGGATGGGCAACGCCGACAGCAGCCCGACTGTCACCAATTGCACGTTCAGTGGGAACGCGGCCAGCTACAGAGGCGGCGGGATGTACAACTTAGGCAGCAGCGGTGGCAGCAGCCCGACGGTGACGAACTGTATCCTATGGGGTGACAGCCCTGACGAGATATCTGTGTATACTGGCGCGCCTGTGGTAACTTACAGCGATGTCGCAGGTGGCTACGGCGGCACGGGCAACATCAATTCAGACCCGCTGTTCGCTGATGCTGACCTGAGACTATCGGCGGGTTCACCGTGTATCGATGCCGGAGACAACACGGCGGTACCTGGCGGCGTTACGACAGACCTCGACGGCAACCCGCGATTCGTCGATCACCCAGTCATCACCGATACCGGCAACGGTATGCCGCCTATCGTGGATATGGGGGCTTATGAATACCAGCCTGCTACTATCTTCGTCGATGCGGATGCCACTGGTGCAAATGATGGCACGAGCTGGGCCAATGCCTATAACTACCTGCAGGACGGCTTGGCCGATGCCAATTTGGCATCGGGCGATGAGATCTGGGTGGCGGAAGGCACATACAAACCGGATGCCAACTCAGCCGATCCGAATGGCAGCGGCGACCGGACGGCCACGTTTCAGCTCATCAACGGCGTGGCGCTTTACGGCGGGTTTGCAGGCGGCGAGACCAGCCTCAATGAGCGGGACTGGGAAACCAACGAAACGATTCTTAGTGGGGACTTGGATGGTAATGACGTACCGGTCGGGGACCCTTGTGATTTACCGACTGAGCCGACACAGGCTGAGAACAGCTACCACGTGGTAACCGGCAGCGGAACCGATGCAAACGCCGTCCTGGACGGCTTCACCATCACAGCCGGCAATGCCAACAGCTCGTATCCAAACAACCATGGCGGCGGGATGTACAACGACTCCGGCAGCCCGACCGTGACCAACTGCACCTTCAGCGGTAACTCTGCAAGCGAAACCGGCGGCGGGATGCTCAACTCTAGTAGCAGCCCGACGGTAGTCAACTGCACGTTCAGCGGGAACTCGGCTGGTACCAGAGGCGGCGGGATGTGCAACTACTACCTCTGCAGCC
>JAUVYZ010000045.1 GCA_030602845.1 Phycisphaerae bacterium
GGCGTCTTAACATCCTGTTCGGACAGCCGACTAATACGGTTTTCCAGATTGTCAATGCAGCGGATAACCCGCAGGCAAAAGGTTTTGATTATATTCCAGTCATACCCCTCCTGAAGCTTTTTCACCCTGTCCTGTTGATTAGAGGCATATTCACGAATGGCCGCCACCTCTTGTGTAAGCTCTGAGAGCGTATTATTGAGCGGCCCCGAATGCTCAACAGCGGCCTGCTGAACCTTTTGAGCCATCTGCTTAATTTCCTGAACCTGTTTTTCGAAATCTTCGGTTTGGGTTTCGAGGGAATCTTCGAGCTTTAGAGAATTTTCAGGAGAGTCCAACAAGGCGGTCTTTTGGATGTTTTGAAGCTGGTTCCCATTTTGCGACGTATTGCAGTCCGCCAGTGGCGGACAAGCGCACTTTTCCGCGTTTGGGGCCGCCTCAAGTTCGATGGATTTTTCATCGGAAAGCAGCACGGCAATTTTCTGAGCCCCGTTAGAAGTCTCCCCGTTTTGAGTCATATCGCCCATTGTAGACTTTCTAACGGGGTGAGCATTCTGAGGTGAATCATCAGAGCAAGGTTCGCTTCTCATAGAAGAAGCTGTTTCCGAGCCAGAACATCCCTGTTCTGGTAAACGTCGGGAATCTTCGCATCCTGCTTCGATTTGTGCCGGAGCCGGCCCGCGCCGGTCTGCACAATTTTTATTAAAATTCTGCCAGCCCGAATTTATAAGGGCTTTCGAAGTTTTTCCATCTTTTTTTGCATCGGCTTCGAGCAGAAGCATATTTTTGGCTTCTTTACACCATCTGAAAACATTGGTAGAGAATTCTTTTAAGTGTCCCATGCCCAGTGCCACAAGCACGGCTGTCCAGGATAACAGGCAACCAGCAGAAATCGTGGCCCCTGCCAGCATACAGGTGGTGGAGGCGGTAAGTGCGAGCTCTCTCAGCTTGTTTTGCGTCTTATATTTGCTTAATTCTTCCTGCCAGTTCTCCCCGTAAAGAACATCGGCAAAGGGATAAACATCCGTTTCACCGGCAGCTAATTTAGCCAGGTCGGCTTTGAGTCTCTTCTGCTGTTCCCGACGTAACTGGATTTCCGTCTTGGCTTCCCTAAATTTGTCCAGTCCCCAGGGTAACCGTGCTCGCTCTTCCGGGGCCAGTTGCGACCATTCATTATATTGCTTGAGATACTCGTCCGCCTCTGAGGTATACTTCAACTTATAGGAAGCAGCAAGCCGGCGTTCTTTTCTTTGTTTGGTAAGGACCCAGCCAAACGCAGCCGTGCCGGCAAGCAATAATACTAAACCGAGAATAGCAAGTTTCTTACGCATAGAATAAGCTCTCATTATCAAGAATTCCCACTGTGTGAACTGTGGGTCAAAAACCTTTTGCCCAGGTGCAAGTTCCTGCTTATTTCTTCTTACATTTTTAGCGTCAGTCGGAATTGATGTTTTCAACAAAAACTTCATCTTCCTTTTGGCCGCATATTTCGGTCACTCGCAGCACTTCCTCTATTGTCGTCAAGCCCTGCTTTACTTTTTTAATCCCATCATCAAACAAACCCGGCTGTCCGCTTTCACGAAACACGCGGCGCATGTTACTAACCGAAGGGTCTTTGTTAATCATATCTCTGTATCTGTCGTCAATAACCAACAGCTCATAAATACCCATTCTGCCTGCATAGCCCGTGTTTCTGCAGTAGTCACAACCGCCGCCATGAAAAAGCTGTTCCGGCTTGACCCCCGTTTTTTTCACATATTCGCGCATGCTTTTGGGGACCTTGTAAATCTTTTTGCACTTCGGACAAATCTTTCTGACCAGTCGCTGAGCAAGCACTGCATTCAATGATGCCGCTATCAAGTACGCATCAATGCCGATATTGACCAATCTCGTGATACTGCTGGCCGCATCATTTGTGTGCAGTGTTGAAAGTACCAGATGCCCCGTCAAAGCGGCTTGCACTGCTATACGAGCCGTCTGATTATCTCGAACCTCACCTATCATTATGATATCGGGGTCCTGACGCAGCAAACTCCTCAGTGCCGTAGCAAAGTCGAGCCCAATCTTCTCGTTCGCCTGCACCTGATTGCAAAAATCAAGCTCATACTCCACCGGGTCTTCAACTGTCGATATGTTCAATTTATCACCGTCCATCTGGCACAGTGCCGAGTACAGCGTAGTGCTTTTACCGGAACCGGTGGGGCCTGTAACAAGCAAAATCCCGTGAGGCATCGTTATTTGCTCACGAAAGGCACGCATTACCTTAGGCTCCATACCTAACTGTTTCATGTCCCGCATAATCGATTTACTATCCAGCACACGGATAACAACTTTTTCTCCGCGATTTGTCGGCAGTGTCGAAATCCGTAAATCAATTCCTCTGCCGCCCACGGAAACCTTAACTTTGCCGTCCTGCGGCAGTCGACGTTCGGAAATATCAAGATTGGACATAATTTTAATGCGTGAAACCACAGCAGGATGCATCTTTAACGGCGACTGCTTTGTTTCAAAAAGCACCCCATCTATGCGGTACCTTATTTTCGTAAACTCATCTTTCGGCTCAATATGAATATCACTGGCCCCTTCGCGTATTGCATTGCTAATCAGATAATTAACGAATTTAATAACAGGCGATTGGCCTGCCATTTTTTCGAGGTCTTCAAAATCCCTCTTCTGCTCCTGAACGACCTCCACATCCGTCATATCACTGATGATATCGTCAAGCTGGTAATCAACCTTTTCTTCATCGAAGAGTTCGCAGGCTTTGCTTATATCTTCGTCGAGGCATACGACCACCTCGACGTTCATCCGAGTTTGCCTTTTAACATCTTCGACGACAAAGAGGTCGGAGGGTCGGCTTGTCACCACAACCAGGGTTTCGCCCTGTAGTCCTGTGGACTCCTTGCGGAGAGCTATGGGCATAATGCGGTTGCTCTTTATGTAGTCAAGCTCAAGTTTATCAAATGCCTCCCTGTCAACCTGTTTCGGCTTGACCCGGCGAAACTCGAATCCATATAAGGTCGCTGCGGCCATTGAAATCTCTGTTTCATCGGCGAATTTCAATTCCTTGATTATCTGAGCGATGTCGCAGGCGGGTTTTTCCCCCTGCTTCTGTCTTATCCCGGAGAGCTGTTTGGCGGTAATTTTTCCCATTTCGGAAAGGACATCAGCGATGTCACGGATATGAGCGGGACTGTCCTCTTGTGGACAATACAGGTTCGACAGGCCCTTGATTTCCTCCGCAGACCCGTTATCCGGGTAATTGCTAATGTCGTTTTCGCCGGACCGGTCCTCTTTAAGTCCAAATCCAAAAAGCCGTTTCATGATTTCAATAGTATCCTTAAAATAAAATTCATGCCTCTGGTGCAAAGCTGTCCATAAGGACTCCATAGGAAAGCAAAATCATCTCTGATGACGACAACTTCGAGCCCGTTTATATTGTTCGGTAAAGGCTTAAGTCTCAGCAAATCGCGGATGGAGCACACAAAACAAAGCACAAAGAGCCCCCTGAAAACCGCCTAATAAAATATAAATAATAATTCCGAGCCATTCAAATCAGCTCACGTGAGAAAAACGGCACTTTCTCTGCGTCCGATAGTCCCGCACCAATTGAGCTTAGGCTCACGCCTAATTGGTGCGGGATTGCGTTGAGCGACGAGATAAGACCGCCGTGATGAAATTATTATTAGGAATTATCCTGGAGAGGCCCCATTCTGCGATTTATGGCAAAATGGCAAGCTGGAAGACTACCCCCCTCTTTGCTTAATCCTTTCTTTAAGTCGGTGGAATCTCACGGATGAATATATTGCTGAAATACAGCGGGCTGCTGTGGGACTGAAGCTCTATCTGGCCCACCGGGTAGATGGGCTTGTCCCGCTCCCAATAGTTCTCCAGCACCACGTTATCAACCACCAGCACGTCATTGAGGTACACCGTTACGCGCTCGCCGGTCATAATAATCCTGAACGTGTTCCACTGGCCGACGGGATTGTCGGCACATTTCAGCGGCTTGCTGGGCCCTTCCTTATTGTTGTACAGCCCGCCGGAGCCTTCCGGCCGCTGCACCGGGTCCCATATCTGCACCTGCGGCGAGCCCCGCAGATAGAGCCCACTGTCCCCGCCGGCTTCGATTTTCCAGTCAACCAGCAGCTCGAAATCGCCGTAGTCCTTCGCTGTGCACAGGCTGTGTCCCTTGCCGTCAAAAACCAGCACACCGTCGACCACATTCCAGTGCGCTCGCATCTGCTCGTCCGCTTTGAGCTGGGCCTTTGCCAAATCCTGCGGGCTCATCCCGGTCCGAGTTATCGGATTGCCCACCAATCCTCTCCAACCTGCCAGGTCATTACCGTTGAACAGCGCCACAAACCCCTTCGGCGGCTGGTTCAATACGTGATGCTCGCCCAGCCCCTCGGAGGGGCGGGGCTCGCCCACGACTTCCTCTGCCATCGTATCCCGGGCCGGCTCTCGTGATGCCTTCTTCTTCTCAGGAGTAGTTTCCACTTTCTTCCTGCACCCCGCCCAACAGCTCAAAAGCGCAACCATCCCTACTAATACTACTGTCCTTTGATTCATCTTACATATCCCAAAAACGATACGACCAACTCCTGTGTAATTTCCTGAACGACACGGGCAACAGACATCCGGTAAAAAGGGCGGATTTGTCAAGAACCCGCTCTTAACCTTTGAAGAACAAAATGAATACGATGACACACGCAGCCGTCACAAGGCAAGGCACTAAGAAAATAGAACGCCACTGGAACTTATCTTCTTTCCTGAATTTGTCCATTACCACGCCTGCAAGCTGTGTGCCGAAGAACAGGCCGACGCCTACCGTGGCTGCAAAGATGAGGGCCTGCATCGAGTTACGAATTTCTTCAGGCGCCAGTTTTTCTGCTAAGATCTGGCCGGCGATGATGAAGAACACGTATGCGAGTCCATGCAGCGATTGCGAGGCGACGACGAGCCACCGCGGTTTTGTTCTGACATAAACGATGTACATCAACAGCCAGCAGGCCGCTCCCACCGTCAATGTCCATTTGTATTCGAGGTTTGTCAGGAAGTAGCCCAGAACAAAGAACGTTGCGATTGCCTGGACCGCCTGTGCGATGGCCATCGATGCGGGCACGTTCTTAGGAGGAATTCCCGTATCCTGCATAAACCGGGCTGTGCCGAGGAAGTAAAACTGCATCATGCCGGCAACGACCATTGAGATGACAATGAAAATCAGGAAATTGGTATTGCCGAGCATTGCCATAGCCTCGACGATTGGTACTTTGCCTGATTTTGCGGGCGGAGTGTCAGGGAGAAACAAGCAACTTACGGCCATAATCACCGACAAGATGGCAGCGAGGTAAAGACAGTCGCGTCCCTGTTCTCCTGTTTTGAATTTCCAGCGCCAGCCGGTGAGGGAGTAGCCGACCAGTGCCCAGGCGATGGGAGCCCAGATCAAGATGTTGGGAGAGTGTTTGCTGATGTCAAGGTTGTTGTCAGCCAACTTCTGAAACATCAGTGCGTTGACCAGGGGCAGCGTGGCAGCATAGCACAAGGAGTAGAAAAGCATCACCAGAAAGAGACTTTTGAAGGTATTCTTACGAACAGCGGCATACAGTAACATCGCTCCAATCAGATGGGCGACGGCAAGTAACCGCTCCGTGTTCACCCACTTGTCAGCAAGCTGGCCGGCAAGGAGGGGCGAGATGATGCACGCCAAAGGTAGAGTGGCGTAAATCCAGCCGGTCTGTTTGCCGCTCATCTTCAACGGCCCCAACAAACGTGCCGCCAGCACCGGCGCCCACGCCCCCCAAATAGCATACTCCAGAAACATCATTACACTCAACTTGATGTACAATGACCAATCCATCGTATTCTCCTTTACTTCAAGTATTAATATTTACCGTGAATGAGGTTACTGTTCTTATCATTCACGGATTTACTCCGTTCAAAAAACAGCCTCCATCAATGAAATCGTTTAAGATTATAGAGATTCAGGCCTACAAGGCAACTCAAAAAGAAATCTTTTTAGGGTTATAGCGATTCAGGCCAAGAAGGCAACCTAAATATAACAGATTGAAATAAGATTTGACAGACAGCAGGAAGGTGCATTATACTACAATAAATATGAACGCCGTTAGAGGGACCCCGCCTTGCGGGAACCCAAATCTTCGGTTTTTGCACTGTTTTTGGGATTGCGGAATTTCTGCGGGGTTAACAGTTAACATACAGGAGGAAAATCTATGGAAGAAAAAAGAATGAAACGTCGCAGTTTCTTGAAGTATACTGCCGCGGTCACGGTCGGGACAGGCCTGCTGAGGGCGTCCCCGTTCGCCGCAGCTGAGAGAAGAGGTGCGAAGTTGCGCAAGGCGGTCCAACTGGGTATGCTGCCTAAGAAACTCCCAGATGCGGACAAGTTTAAGCTGGCGAAAAAATGCGGGTTCGAGGGCATTGAAGCGTATCCTATGAACGACCTCGATGCTGCGCGACAGCAAGGCAAATTGGCCCGGGCCGCCGGCGTGCCGATTCATTCCATCGTGTTCGGCGGGTGGCACGCACCTTTTTCCGACCCTGACCCCAACGTCATCAAAAAGGGTCTCGCAGGGATGGAAACGGCGCTGCGCTGCGCCAGGGCGATGGGCGCTGAGACGGTCCTGCTGGTGCCGGCAGTGGTCAGGGAGAACATCAGATACGCTGACGCCTACAGTCGCTCGCAGAAGCATATTCGCAAACTCCTGCCGCTCGCCGAGGAGGTCGGCGTGGTCATCGCCATCGAGAACGTGTGGAACAAGTTCCTGCTAAGCCCGCTCGAATTCGCTTGCTACGTGGACGAGTTCGACAGTCCGTGGGTGCAGGCCTACTTTGACGTCGGCAACATAATCATCTACGGTTATGCACAGGACTGGCTCCGAACGCTCGGCAAGCGCATCGTCAAAATTCACCTCAAGGACTTCAGACGCAGGGGCTACCAATGGAAAAATTTGCGCGAAGGTGATGTGAATTGGCCCGAAGTGCGACGCGCACTGGATGAAATCAGCTACAACGGATTTATGACCACCGAACTGTCCGGCGGCGACGAGGCCTACCTGCGCGACCTGGTCAAGCGCATCGACCTCATCATCGCGGAAAAGTAAAGAATTAGACGCTGATTACGCTGATTAACGCAGATATTTGATAACTTTTTATCTTTCAGCGCAATCTGCGAAATCTGCGTCAAAAAAAGTGGCGCCACGTGACCCTGCCGTAGGCCTCGATGGCAAAGAGCAGCTTCTGAATGTAAAACAGGTCGGCTTTACACGACGGGATGTCGAGGAAGCAGGTGAGCTTTTCGGACGGCCCGCCCCGTTAGAAATTCCAGAAACGGGGACTATCATAGAAAAGGCAAGGTTTCTAAAGGGGCTTGCCCAGAGCATTTAGAGGCACTTCGACAGTCAGCTTATCTCCTAAAATCCCAGCCAGATTGGGAAAGTCGTACGTGGTCAACGCCCCGTGCACCGTGTTGACCAGTTGGTTGTAAGACCGGCCCAGCTCAATCAAGTTCGACCATGAGACAAGCGAACGCATCAGCGCGACCTCGCCAAACATGTCCGGTTCGAGTGCCGCAGCATGCAGCGCCGGAACACTAACGTGACCGACTGCAATTAGCGCCACCCGGCCTGCCTGCTGCCGGCGCAAAAAGTTCGCACATACCAAGACGTCTTCGGTCCTCATACCAACGTAGGAACGTCCAAGCAGGTAGGCCGTATAAACATCCTGACCATCGGTTCCGGCGTAGGGTTTGAAATACCTTTGACTCGTTTGCTGTGTTTCGCCAGTACCGCGCAGGTCCACGGCCAGCACCATCTGACCGGCCTTGACGAGCTTCTCGATTGGCCCGCCCGGCGCCGCATCGGCGTCTTTGCCCTTTTCGTGAACATATAACACGGTGTCCTTGGTTGGTTTTCGCGAGGGGACAAACATAAGTGCCGGCAGGTAAATACCATCCTCCGGTTTCAGAACCATTTTCTTGACCCGATAGCCATCTCACTCGACAACATCCAGTTCCTGAACCTCCGGCTTCGGCAGCTCCGACAGCTTGCGGATACCGGCGAGCTTACGTACCTGATTCAGCAACTCTGACCGCTCCGTTGTTGCCCATAGCTTCCTGCGACGCCTGGCCAAATCCTTTTCAAAGTCCCGATTCAAATCATAAACCGACCGCGCACCTTCAAGCAGCATCACCTGGCCATCTGGAGTACATTGAATTTCCTTTTCACTGAGTAATTTAATATCCGGCTCGGTAATTGGCTCATCTATCTTACGCAGCCATCGCGACATCCACCGCACGACGCCTTCTCGCGCCAGCCGATTGTAATTGTGCCCGGCATCGTTCTCTAACAGGTCGATACGCTCAGCGAACTCGAGGCGTGTGTACAGCCGCTTCGCATAGCGAAAAGAGTCCCAGGTCCCCCGGATATCAAAGAAGTCCCTCGTCGCAGCGCAAATCAGTATCGGCACCGGTGCGCGCATCATTAAATAATCGGCATGGTCCATCCCGAAAGCGAGCTGACCGTAGATGTTCTGCTCGGCATCCTGGGCCCCGAGGTCCAGGATACGCTCATAGAAGTTGGTAATGTAACAACTCGGCGAAGCGGCAACGATGCGCTCGTCCAGCGCCATCAGGTACGATGTCTGCGTGCCTCCGCCACTATTGCCAGTGCAGCCAATGCGCTTCGGGTCAACCTCCGGGCGCGATTGCAGGTAGTCAATACCTCGCATGCCATCCCATATCTCGAACCACGCAGTATTTCGACCGAGAAGGATACTGCCGACCCCAATCATAGTGTGTGCCTTCGTGCCCCACAGACCCGGCCAATCCTTGAGTAACTGACCTCGCTCACCCTGGTCGATTGGGTCAAAAACCAACGCCGCCATTCCGTTCAGAGCCAGCAATGCTCCCATCGTCTGATACGAATCATGCGCCTTGGCGATTTTGGAATGCCCACACGGCACAAGCACACCTGGGTAAGGCGGCTTGTGCTTTTCGGCATCAGGCAAAAACAACGCAGCGGTAACGTAATGCTTCGGCTGGCTCTCGAAGACGACCTTCTCCACGCGGTAGCCCTCGCGGTGAACCACGCCTGTTACGCGTGGTTTGAGCGGCGTACGGTCCGGCAGACCACCGATTACCTCGACGAATTTTTCGCGCAGATGCTTCTGGTATTCAGCTACCTGCTCCGGCGTTTTGCGCTGCTCGTAGTCGCGTTTCCATTCCTCGAACTCCCGACTCGCCTGCTGCCGAAGGTAATGATTCATCATATCGCTGGCTTTAACACCATCGATCGTTTCGGGCAAAACACTAAGCTCTTCATCAGCCGATACGGCAGCGTTCGTCGCCAGGCCCAGACACACAACCACTATAGCTATTCTTTGTCGATTCATACTTGCCTCCTGTTAACCGATGTTTCCCGGACAACCTTTGCCCAGCAATGCCCCGTTAGAAGTCCCGACCGAAGCATGACAGGCCCTCAAACAGGAATTTACGGGGGGTTGCTGCTGCCGAGCGTAGGTGAGGCCGCCTGCCAGTTGTCCGGGTCATTGCCGTAATCGGCAGAGACCTTGCGGGAGAGCGATTTGCCGCCGCCGTCCGCTTCGGTTGGCCAGAGGTCAACTCCGCCGGGACAATCTTCAGGATGCGAGCCATCACTGTAATTCACCCTGTCAATGCGGATATAACAACGTCTGCCAAGCTCGTCCACATCGCCGGGCATTGAAAGCTCCACCCTCTCGCCGCCGTTGCGCAGCCGGCCATCGTAAGGGCCGAGAATCCTCTCCGGGGGTAGGGATACAGACGGATACAATCCCGCTTGCACTCGCCACCCAAATGCTGCCGGGTTCTTAACCACCAACAGATACCCATAGGCGGGTATCGTGACTTCGTTAGAGCTGGCCGGGAAAGTAAAGTCAATACCATCAGTGAACTTCCACGGTTCGCCTTTCACATCCCGGTATAGAGTCACCGGTGCTCCGGTGATGTTGTGCAGCTCGATGTATTCATAGTCGTCGTTATTGTACGAGCCGCCGTCAGGCCAGTCCGGATGGTACATAATCTCGTTGATA
>JAUVYZ010000175.1 GCA_030602845.1 Phycisphaerae bacterium
TCCGCAAAGAGGCGGTCCTGGGCTGTCCCTATGATTACGAGATTTTTGAGAAATCGCTTCCGTTACTTATCGAAAAAGCCCACAACGGCAAAACAACCCACTGCGGCAAGGTCCCCTCAAAAACACCGAAGGACACAAGAAGGGAAATAGAGCTGTTAAACCTGCGTCAACAACTGGATGCTGCCGTGCGAAGCGAAGATTACGAGCTGGCAGCCAAATTGCGGGACAAAATAAAGAAGTGTGAAACGTAAAGCGAAATACGAGATACGAAAATATGAAGCTGACCGATATAAGTAGCGATATAAACGAATGGTTTGACGGCTCCGGGCCGCTGGCCGATATCGTTATATCCTCGCGGATTCGTCTGGCCAGGAACCTGGCCGGGCACAAATTCCTGAGCCGCTGCTCAACTGCTGAAAAGTCTGATATACTCAAGAAGCTGAGAGATGTTCTGATGTCGCTGGACCTTGGCGATAAAATCTTCTATATCAGCGTGGACAAGGCCCCCGTTCTGAACAAACATTTCCTGGTGGAACGGCATCTCATCAGCCGGCATCACGCCTTCGGCAAGGGCCCGCGAGGCGTCGTTATCGCCCAGCGGGAATTTTTCACCGCTATGATTAACGAAGAGGACCATCTGCGAATCCAACTGCTAAAAGGCGGGCTGCAGCTATCTCAATGTGCCAGGCAGATAAACCATATCGACGATATGATAGAGCAAAAAGTGGACTATGCCTTCAGCCCTCGCTATGGTTACCTGACGGCCTGCCCGACCAATCTGGGCACGGCAATTCGGGTCTCGGTAATGCTGCACCTGCCGGCGTTGAAGATGACCGGCCAAATAGAGAAGTTCTTGAATGCCACAAGGGATATGGGCCTGGCGGTGCGGGGTCTTTTCGGGGAAGGCACCGAGGCCGCAGGCGATTTCTACCAGATATCCAATCAGGTAACGCTCGGTATCTCAGAGTCGGATATCATCTCGCAATTTGAAAACGTTATCATCCCCGAAATTGTCGAATATGAAAATGCAGCCAGGAATCAACTGCTCTCAAAGGAGAGCGATGTTCTTGACGACAAAATTTCCCGGGCGATGGCGTTGTTGCGAAACGCCCACTTGATAAGCTCGCAGGAGGCGCTGTTCCTGCTGAGCCATCTGCGATTAGGGCTGAATATGCACGAGCATATGGGGGCTTCGACTCCTGCGATAGATACGCTTTGCAGGCTCATCCGGCAGGGCGGCGACGCAGATAAACGTCAGGGCCTTTCCATTGCGACCATAAACCGGCTGTTTATGCTGACTCTGCCGGCCCATCTGCAGTTAAACTATGGAAAAGCGCTGGATCCCACCCACAGAGACGCGCTTCGAGCCCAAATCATCCGCTCAGCCCTGAATCAGGAAGCATAGCTAACGCCACTACCTTCCAGCGGCTATCTATCGTAAACTGCCGCTAATGCACAAGAATAAAGTATGAATTCTACCAGCTTTATAGAGACAGAAGATTTGACCAAGGGCTACTCGTCCGGACAGATTGAGGTTGTCGCCCTCAAAGATGTGAATCTGTCTGTCAGGGAAGGCAAATTTTTAGGAGTAACAGGCCCTTCCGGCTCAGGCAAATCCACTTTGATGAATCTGCTGGGCGGGTTGGATACTCCCACTTCCGGGCGTATCAAAGTCCAGGGGAAATTCATCTCTGAGTTGAACAAGGAAGAACTGGCCCTGTATCGGCGTTACCAGGTCGGTATGATTTTTCAGTCATTTAACATTATTTCCTCCTATAGTGCTCTCGAAAATGTTGCCTTTCCGTTACTTTTTGCCGGTGTGGGCAAAAAAGAAAGAAAGCAACGGGCGTCGCAGATGCTGACGAAAGTCGGGCTATGTCCCCGGAAAGACCACCGGCCACCCGAGCTTTCCGCCGGTGAACAACAGAGGGTAGCCATTGCTCGTGCCCTGATCAATCAGCCGAAAATCCTGCTCGCTGATGAACCCACCGGCAACCTGGACAGCACGACGTCAAGACAGATCGTGCAGATGCTGTCAGACCTGAACAAAAATCAGGGCTTAACCGTGATTATGATCTCCCATGAAGAGTCTTTGGTTAGAAGATTCGCGCATGAGATTATTCACCTATGTGACGGGAAAATTGTTGAACAGGAAAAAATCAGGTGACGACAGATGAGGATTTCCGACTACATCGAACAATCCTTTTCTAATCTGCGTAAGAAGAAACTCCGCACCTTCCTTACCACGTCCGGCGTGATGATAGGAATTGGAGCTCTTGTCTCGATGCTTTCTTTCGGCAGAGGCGTGCAGAAAAATATCACAGACAGGTTCAAAGAGCTCGACCTGTTCAATTATATTACGGTTTTCCCCCGTTCCGAACAAAGCCAGGCCAAACAATCCTCTGCAAACAACGAGGCCGAAGAGGATGAAACCCAACAGGTTCGTGTCTTAGATGATGACTTTATCCAGGAGGTCACCAAAATAAAGGGTGTCGAATCAGCCTTTCCCGAGGTTCGTTTTCCTGCTCTTGTTCGATTCAAAGGGAAACAGAAGTTTACTCTCATCCAGGTTTTATCTGCCGATATTGGCCGATCCGGATTGGTAAAATTCAGGGCAGGCAGGCCCTATGCGCCCGATGACGCAAATTCTCTGATTATAAGTGATATCTTGCTGCGTCGCATGAAGGTCAAGGACCCCCAAACAGCAATTGGGGAAAAAATCGAGGTTTCGACGCTGATGCTTGATTCGGACCTTCTTAGTCCTGCGAACATCACATCCGTCATACAAGGCGATAAGCTTCCTTTTTCTCAGGAAGGCTATACCTTCACCATTGTCGGGGTGGCTGAGCGAATGGGCTTCGGGGGGGCCATGCCGCTGCGCAGCGATGTTTATATCGCCCCAGCCGCATCGAAAAAAATGAAAAAAGTGTCATTAACAAGCATCCAGGATTTTTTTCAATCGTCACAGCAGGCCAAGGGTTACTCTGCAGTGAACATCAAAGTGTCCTCGGTCAGATATATAGAGCCTGTCAAGGCGCGGATTGAGGACCTGGGTCTCAAAACCTTTGCAGTTATAGATGAACTTGAGGAGATCAAGACCGTCTTCATCTTCATGGATATGTTTCTATTTGCGCTCGGGATGATAGCCATCACCGTTGCTTCTCTGGCGATTATCAATACCATGGTGATGTCCATTCTGGAAAGATACAAAGAGATCGGGATTATGAAAGCTGTCGGCGCCAGTGACAGGGATGTGAAAAAGATATTTTTCTTTGAATCAGGAGTAATCGGTTTTTTGGGTGGTGTTTTTGGGCTTGCTCTGGGATGGGTGGTGAGTATGCTCATCAATCAAGTTGCCAATTATTTTCTGGCCAAGCAGGCGGTCCCCTACATCGATTACTTCAGCTTTCCCTGGTGGCTTTGCCTGGGAGCGGTCATTTTTCCCATACTAATCAGTCTGGTCGCCGGCATTTACCCTGCATCACGAGCAGCCCGGGTCGACCCTGTGGTGGCATTGCGTCATGATTAACTGCATTAAGCTGGAAATCGCCATCATTTTTCTCGCCTGCCAAAATGGCACAATGTACGGACAATTGGAAGCTTGTTCCTGCGCAAGCAGGGATTAAAAAACGGCGGTTAAAAAACTTAACTTCTTGAAATGCAAGAGGTTAAATGGCGTGAGGCGCCTATAGCACCCCAACTGGCACGCTTTTTGCACATTCAAACCCTCGGAACTTTCTATATACTGTTCCCGCACCAAAACGGCGTGAGCCGAAGCCCTTTTGGTGCGGGACAATAAGGCGAAAGGAATTTAACTATGGCTAAAATTATTGGAATAGATTTGGGAACGACAAATTCGGTGGTTGCCGTAATGGAAGGCTCATCGCCGAAGGTTTTGATTAACTCTTCCGGCTCCCGGCTGACCCCTTCAGTGGTCGGCTTTACGGACAAGGGCGAGAGACTCATCGGCCAGATTGCACGCCATCAGCAGGTAACCAACCCGGAAAACACGGTATTCTCCATCAAGCGTTTTATGGGCCGACGCCACAATGAAGTCTCATCGGAAGAAAAGATAGTCCCTTACAAAATTACCGGCGCGGCGGAAGAATTGGTCAAGGTCGGTGTCCGCGGCAAGGAATACACCCCGCCTGAAATCTCGGCGATGATTCTGCAGGATTTGAAAAACACCGCCGAGGACTATCTGGGCGAAAAAGTCACCAACGCCGTTATTACCGTGCCAGCCTACTTCAACGATTCGCAGCGACAGGCAACCAAGGACGCCGGCAAAATAGCGGGGCTCAATGTCGAGCGAATTATCAATGAGCCGACCGCAGCAGCACTTGCCTACGGACTTGAGAGAAAAAAGAACGAAAAGATTGCGGTCTTTGACTTCGGCGGCGGAACCTTCGACATATCGATTCTCGATATCGGCGATGACGTCGTCGAGGTCCTCAGTACCAACGGCGATACGCACCTCGGCGGCGACGACCTCGACGAGGCGCTGATAGATTATCTGGCTGACGAGTTCAAAAAGACCGAAGGCATCGACCTGCGCGATGACCCGATGGCCCATCAGCGTCTGAGAGAGGCGGCCGAAAAGGCCAAATGTGAGCTGAGCTCCCAGCTTGAAGCGACAGTCAATTTGCCCTTTATCACAGCCGATGCCTCAGGGCCGAAGCACCTGCAGATTACCATCACCCGCAGCAAGTTTGAATCGCTCGTTGAGCCGATTCTGGAAAGGTTAAAAGGCCCCTGCCACACAGCACTGGATGATAAAAAAGTGGCCGCAAGCGATATCTCCGAGGTCCTGCTTGTCGGCGGCTCGACAAGAATTCCAAAGGTCCAGGAGATTGTCAAGGACATCTTCGGCAAAGAACCGAACAAGAGTATCAATCCCGATGAGGTCGTTGCGCTGGGCGCTGCCATTCAAGGGGCGGTGTTAGCTGGTGATGCGGGCGTAAAGGACATTTTGCTTCTGGACGTAACGCCGCTTTCGCTTGGCGTTGAGACATTAGGCGGCGTTAGGACAAAACTTATTGAGCGCAATACCACCATCCCAACCAGCAAAAAAGAAGTCTTCTCGACCGCTGCGGATGGTCAGACCAC
>JAUVYZ010000012.1 GCA_030602845.1 Phycisphaerae bacterium
GGTTTGTTTTCACCAAGTGTCCAATTGGATTTATTTTCATAAGCCACTGTTATTAAAGAGGTTACGTTCACTTGACTTTTTCGGAAATTGGCTTTGTTTGTTAAAAAAGAGCTGATTTGTAGAGGCCTCTCTACAGTTGTAGAGGATTCAAGACACAAGATGCAAGACTCAAGACCCAAGATGCACGGCACAAGGGTATAAGTTGGTAAATTGGGTAATTTGTTCATTGACTATTCACTGACGATTATTCACTGACGATTAAATTTGACGTGCCCCGCACCAATTTTGCTTAGGCTCACGCCTAAATGGTGCGGGACGATTCGTGCGGTTCTCCGCTAAATACCTGCCATCTCTATGGCGGTTTGTATTATACCAAATTTCGAGCAAAAGTCAATGAAAAAAGTGCTTTTTTTATAAAAATTTCATATTGTTCCTAATGCACGGGGTAGGTGAGTTTTAGGATAGTTAGTATTGATATTATCACTATGTTGGCTTTATCAGTCGCGCACGTATAGATACTAATCTTTCGGGTATTTGGAATGTATTTTCACTAAGACCACAAATGAAACTTTCTATCTCGTCTAGCATGTCAGGCGTGAATAATGAGTGTTCAATCTCTAGGAGCATGTCCAATAACCTCAAGAAGTCACTGAAACCATAGTGCTCGGAACCTTGAAGATCACTTTTTGCTGTTTTTAAAGCTTCTTTAAAATTACCAAGTCTAAACAAAACTAGCAAAATCAGATAACCTACATCTGAATATCCTTTGTCTTTAGAAAGCCTTAATAATAGGTTGTCTATAATTTTCTTTTTACCATCTTCAGATTGTTGAGAATAGTAATCGGTAAGTAGCTTCTCATTGTCAGATTTGACTTTTTGTTCAGTACCATTTTTCTTCGCACTACCAAGACCTCCCTGAGGACGGCCGTGTTTTTGATAACGATGTAGTTCATCTTGCAAAATGGAAGCCACAGTTTTTTCTATAGGATCTCTTATTTTATATATCGATTCTGGTGTAAGGTTTACCTTTGTTCTTTTGTCTTGTCTGAAATCAGATGAAAAGCACAGTTTAGAAGTTTTGTGACAATTACCGTATTGGTCGACAAAAATTATCTTCGCATTAAGAGGCTCATTTTTTCCCCTTGTTGGGGGGAATATCCAAAAATCTATGCTTGCTTCTGCGGTACGGCCAGGAAGTATTGGATAATTCCCAAAGTAATTTGATTCAGGATGTTGAACAAAAATTGTACCTTCTACAAAAGGCTTTTTAAGATAGGCTCTCAATATAAAAACTGGAACATTTATTATATTAGTAATATAACAACGTGCATTGACTTGCATAGCTGGTTTGCTTCTAACTGAACCCATATTCCATCGCAAGTCCTTTGTATTGAAGACAATCCTCATTGTAGTGCTTGGCACCTTGGGTTTGATACGTGAGATCTTGTTGATAATGTAGCGCCAAAAAGCCTTACCTGTCTTAGTAAATAGAGACCAGACACCTATAACTGCAGCTACAATTATCCCCCCGACAACAGTGACGCCTAAAGGATCATTGACTATTCTTTTAAGAAAGCCAATATTGAGTATAACAACAAGTAAATTTCTGAATAACATACACTCAATTTTATACCATGCTTACAACGTTTCAAGACTTGTTTTACCCAGCTTTGTGTTATTTATTCATTCATTATAACTAATAAAGTGTTTGGTACGATTGGCCAAAAAAATCATTAGCTCGTTTACTAAGAAGAACATAAAGCATCTACAAGAGTCCTAACCACTTCTTGATCTCAAAGAAATCCTGCAAACTTATCTGGTGCTTGACCTCACTTTGGAATTCGTTAGCAGCACTCGTAAAAAAAGAGGTAGTCGCAATCATTCCAGCCGTAGCCTTCGTTTGCTGAACAACACCATATAATGAGCGCACTACTCTCACGCCTACCTTGGAAGGTGGTGTGTATTGCTTGCATTCGACCAAGAAAAGGAAACTTCCCATCGTATCTGACTTTGCAGCATAAATATCAAATCCACCATCGCGAGTGGCAGGCGTAAGCTGAACTCGGTACCCCTGTCTCGACAGCAGTTCAGCCACGATTTCTTCAAATTTACGAGAAGGAATTTTTCTTAAGAGATCTGGGTCCGCTTTCATTAGAGATAACAACTCATTGTTCACTTCAGAAACGTGGACTATAAGTTTCTCAGGCGGTTTGACGTAAGGTTGATATGGAGTTCCATCAGGACCAATTATGCCCGGTGCTTGAAAATCCTGAAAAGCAGTAAACAGTTGACCTATAGTAATTGTTCCGGATCTAAGTGCGCTGGTTGCAAGCGCCGTAGCCAATGGATGGCCCCGAACCAAGTCATAAAACTCATCTCTTGCAGATGGATCCAAGCGTTTAAGCCTTTTCCTAGTAAATTCCCAGAACTCCGATTTACTAAATCCTTCTAACTTAAGCTTCCGTGTCTCCACAAAATCGAAACGAGTGCTGGTTTGGCAAATCAAAAGCAACCGGAGCCTATTGTTTTCATTAAGGAGGCGTTTCAATTCAGATATAGACTTGATGCTAAGATTGTGAGATTCATCGATCACCAACAGAGTCTTCTTACGCACAGGTAAGAGAAGTTCGTCCCGCAAATGTGCTGTGAAAGAGAAAGTAGAATGGGCGTATACGTAAGTGACACCTCCAGGGAATAAGTCTCGCTCCCTATGAATGAAATATCTGGCAAGAGTGGTCTTACCGACACCCGTAATACCCTCAATCACGACTATTCGGGTTTTCCCCGTGAAGTTTCGTTTTAAAAATGCCAACGCATCCTTTTGCTCTACGTAAAACTCCCAAGGGGGTAAATCAATCATTGGCAAATCGGGATCCATCGTATTTTCTTTCTAGATACGCTTTTAAAGGACTATCTTGACAAGAATCTTCCTTTTTCGCTAATTTCTATTTCGAATAAATAGGGCTAGTCAACTACATATTCTTCCCTACATTTCATTATCAAACAACAAAACCCGCAATTACGGCCTTTTAATTCGTATCTCCCTTCGACTTTGCTCAGGGTAAACTTATCTCGTGAAGGGTATTTTGCATAAATACGAAATACGAATATCGAAATTCGAAACAAATCCGAAATTCAAATGTTCAAAACGTTTTTTCGATGCAGTTTGAGCTGACAGGTGCTGTTATCATTAAGGGGGTAAAATAGCAGAAAGGTCTTAATGTGTCAAGGGAATTTTAGATTTACTATTTCCAATTGACGATTTACGATTTTGGGGTTGAGATTCTTCGGTGCCTTATAGGCACGTAAGTATTTGCTCAGAATGACAAGTACATTTCCGATTTTCAATTTACGATCCTTCGACGTTGCTCAGGACAGGTTTACGATTTAGGGTTTAGATTGCCAGTATTGAGGCGGGGTTTTTAGCCTTGTAATTGAGCGAGCTCATCCTGGCACATCTTCAATTGGCCGGGGTTGGTGAGCTTTTTTGCCGCGGCCTGCAAATGCTTTACCGCCGGCTCCTGCTTATCGAGATAACGTGAATACAATATGCCCAGCATCAGCTCCACCTGCTCGGCGTATTCGTAGTTGCTGTAGTGAGTTAAAAACTGCTCGTAGGCCTGGGCTGATTCATCGTGTTTATTGTCGCCGGCAAGCTGATTGGCGATATCCAGCAAATGCTGGCGAGGCAGAATCTGCTCGCTATCAAGTCTCGTTAGCTCCAGATACAGCTCGGCTGCGGCCGGCAAATTGCGCTGAGCAATCCGGCTGCTAATTCCGTTACGAAGCTCCTTTGTTTTCTCCTCCAGTTCCTTCTGAGCGGCTGTTTTAACCTCTTTTACTTTTATCTGCTTGCTCCTTGTCTGGCCGGTAAACGGGTCGTAACCGCTCGAGACGGCATCACGATACCGACGCCGCCGATTCCATCGTTTTATCATTGCCCACATATCAAAGCTGCTGCCTGCAATCAGGCCGGTTGCAAGCATACCTAATATAGCCAGAATGCCGTAAGCATAGCCGGACAGGTGCGCATCATAAGCAACAATGGGATTACTTCTTTCCAGCATATTGTCCCAGAAAATCAACTTAAAACCGATGAAATACAAGGCAGGAATTTCCATGGTACCAATAAAAAAGAACAGCCAGTAAAAAACCGTAATTAAGGTCTGGGGAAACAGAACCAGATAAGCACCCGTTACGGCAGCAACGGCCCCGCTTGCCCCAAGAACACCACCGCCGCCAATCAGTATATGACCTATACCGCTGAATACCGCCCCGGCCAAATAGAAACCCAGATAACCAATGTTGCCGAGCTTGTCGTTGACATTGTTGCCGAACAGATACAAAAAGAACATATTGCCGATAATATGTATAAGACCGTGCGATACTGACGGACCACCGTGCAGGAAAGCGTAACTCACAAACTGCCACAGACGCAGATTTTTGGGTGAGAGCACAAATTGTTCTGCCCAGGGCCGAAGAATCCGCACAACTTCACGTGTGAACGGGTTGATGCGGGGAGAAAATGTCAGCAAAAAAATGAACACATTGACAATTATCAGGGCGTAATTTGCGTATGGCGTCTGCCGGGGCCGAATACTTGTCCGGATGGGTAATATAAAAAGCATAACAACTCAGCTACCAGTTTTAGGGCGATTAAGCTCAAAGGCCGGCTCATTGTAATGGCAAAAAGTGGCCGTGACAAGACATAAAAAAATAGGACGGCAAACGCCGTCCTGTCTGGTAAAATGCAGATTACAAACAGTTTTTCTCCCTCGCGGAAAACATCAAGGGCCGGCGCGATTATTTGCGCCCCCCCATTTTGGGTTCGCAAAATGGCAGCGCCGCAGCAACCGGTTTCCCCCAGCAAGGTCTTAACCTAATAAAAATATAAGAATAAAACGATGCAAAGCCAAACATTTCAGCAAAACCCCTTTATTTTTTGCAGGGATGTTGTTATCAATTGTAGGGGTAACTATGAAAAAGACGACGCAATGGATGATAACGGGTTTGCTTTGTCTGTTTGCAGCCGCAATAGCAGTCGGTGCGCAGGGCGAGAATAAACCCCGCCTGGCAGAAGAAGTGGGCGCCGAAAGAGAACGTACTCAAAAACTGAGCGTCGGAAAACGAATTCGATTAGCGGGTAGCACAAATGGACAGCAGAGTTATAAAAAAACGCATTAAGGCAATTCGCCGTCGGCTGAATGAAAAGAAGATAAATTGCCTTATAGTAACAAAGCCGGCCAATGTAACTTACACGACGGGCTTTTCGGGCGATGATAGCTGGGCGGTTATTACAAAAGGCCGAGTTTATCTCTTAACCGACAGCAGATATATCGAACAGGCGCAAAAAGAATGTTCATCCTGCACCATAATCCAGCGAACCGATTCCCTGGCTAAGGCCGTAGCTAAACTGGTAAAAAAACTAAAATCCGTGCGAACGGTAACCGTTGAAAAGTCCACCTCGCTTGCCGATTTTGAGGCGGTTAAGAAAAGCGTTAAGGCCCGGCTTAAATCAGTTGCGAATATTATCGAATCCGTCCGCAGCAGTAAGGACAGCAGCGAAGTTGCTGCTATCAAAACCGCCGGTTCAATCGCAGCACAAGCCCTTAAACAAACACGGCGATATATGAAGCCGGGTGTAACCGAAAATGAATTGGCTGGTATGCTCGATTTTCAAATTCGCAAGCTGGGGGCAACAAACAGTTTCGATACAATCGTTGCCTTTGGCCCCAATGCCTCGCGGCCCCATCATCAGCCGGGCAAAAGGAAGCTTAAACAAAAAGATACCGTATTGATAGACTTCGGCGTTAAATACAAGGGCTATTGCAGCGATATTACCAGATGTTTTGCGGTTGGCAGGCCGACTACTTTCTACAAGAAGGTTTACGATGTTGTGCAGCAGGCCCAGACCGCTGCGATAAAAAAGATAAAAGCCGGTGTCAAAATTAACGATGTCGATGCCGCCGCCCGAAAGGTAATCGACGAGAGTGATTTGCCTGTCTATGGCCACGGGACAGGACACGGCCTGGGCCTGGAAATTCACGAATTACCTTTCCTTAAAGCCGAAAGCAAGGGAAAGCTCAAAGCCGGTGAAGTTATCACGATTGAGCCCGGCGTATATATCCCCGGCAAACTGGGCGTGCGAATAGAAGATGATATTCTCGTAACCGAGACCGGCTCCAAACTATTAACCCGCAACTGTTCGCACTTGCCTTTACTCACCAACTGAAAGTGTCAAATATTTGTTTGCCTGCCGAAAGCAATAAGCTATAATAAAAATAGTTCGCCAGTAGATACCCACGGGCAAGCCCGTGGCAGTTAAAAAATCAAAATTCAAAATTAAAGATGTCGAGCATGATAAACACGCTCAACTGACGTTGGTATGGATTGAAGCCTCAGGCTCTCTGTATCCGTATATGAGAGAAGGGGCCTATGAGAAGTGTGATTACTATGGCTCGTAGATTTTTGCTCAACAGGAGGTCAAGTATGTGCAAAGAAAGAGTCGGTCTAAACCGGCGGCGGTTTCTCAAAACCGCAGTGCAGGCCAGTGTCTGCCTGGCGGTGCCGGAATTTATCCCAGGCACGGCGCTGGGCAAGAGTGGCAGTGTGGCCCCCAGCGAACGAATCGTACTGGGCGCCATTGGGATTGGGAATCGCGGCCGTTATGTACTGGGCTGCTTCTTGCGGGAACCTGATCTGCGATGTGTGACCGTTTGTGACGTACGGGGCGACAACCGCCGGCGTGCTAAGGACATGGTCGATGCCCAAAACGGCAACAAAGACTGCACGACGTACATCGACATGCGCGAGTTACTCGCCCGCGACGATATCGACGCCGTTCTGATAGCGACCGGCCCGAACTGGCACGCGACGGCCGCTACCATGGCGGCAAAAGCAGGCAAAGACGTTTACTGCGAGAAGCCTTGCACAAAGAACATCGCCCAGAGCCTGGCGCTGGCGGATATCTTTCGCCGCACGGCCCGTGTCTTCCAGGCCGGCACGCAACGCCGTAGCCTGCCCAACTTTGCCTATGCAATCGAACTGGCCAGGACCGGCAAGCTCGGTCCACTTCAGACGCTACACGCTCACCCCGGCGGCCTCGGGACCAAGATGAGTGGCTGGCTCCCGGCTGAACCCGAACCGCCCCGAGAACAGGTGGACTGGGATATGTACCTCGGGCCGGCCGCCTGGCGACCCTACACCCGCAAACTCATGAACGCCTTCCACTTCGAAAAAGGCGGCGGGCTGGTCGGAGGCGGGTGCCTCGAATGGGGCTCCCACTGCGTCGACCTGTGCCAGTTGGCCAACGATGCCGACGACACGGCGCCCGTGGAGTATGAGCCGGTCAACGGTCAGTTGCACGCCCGCTATGCCAACGGCGTCAAACTCGTCATGCGCAACGACGGATGGCTGCCGCTGGGCTCGTGTCCGGTCCGCTTCGAAGGCAAAACCGGCTGGGTCGAGACAGGCGACAATGCGGAGTTCGCCGCGAGTTCCCAATCGCTGCTGCTCCGAAGAGGAACCAAGATACCGGGCTACCCCGCTGACTTCCACGTGCGTGATTTCCTTGATTGTGTCAAGACGCGGGCCCTGACCCGGGCCAACGCCGACGCGGCGTGCTGGGCGCATATCGCCTGCCATGCGGCCAACATCGCCCTGTACCTTAATCGCAAGGTCAAGTATGACCCGAAGAAGAATGAATTCATTGGCGACGAGCAGGCCAACCGGTTGCGTTCCGAGGCCCTGCGGGAACCATGGCGAATCTAGCGTCGGATCTTTCGAAGGAAACCACTTAAACTACGAGGACAATCATGATAATCAAGAAACGATATTCCCTCTGGTTCGTTATTCTCATCACAGTCGCTATGTCGGCCAGAACCGTTGCTCAAGATCGGCCGGCTGCGGACGTGAAACAGCGCGACTTAATCGCCGTGCTGCAGTCAGATGCTCCCAAGAGTAAGAAAGCCATCACCTGTAAACAACTGGCCATCTATGGCACCGAGCAATCCGTCCCTGTCCTCGCGCCGCTGCTGGCGGACAAGGAGCTGGCGTCGTGGGCGCGGATCGCGCTCGAAGCGATCCCCGGAACCGCCGCCGACACCGCTCTACGCAACGCGCTGGACAAACTGCAGGGCCGGTTGCTTGTTGGGGCGATAAATTCGATTGCAGTACGTCGGGATGTCCACGCCGTTGACACCCTTATGCGGAAACTCGATGATGCCAATGCTCCCGTCGCATCGGCCGCCGCCGTGGCGTTGGGGCACATCGGCGGCGAGAAGGCAGCCAAGGCACTGACGAAATCCCTCGCCATTGTGCCGGCCGGCGTTCGGTCGGCCGTGGCCGAAGGTTGCATTCTATGTGCGGAGCGGTTCCTGGCACACGATAGGACTGCTGAAGCCGTCAAGCTGTACGACACGGTTCGCAAAGCGGACGTGCCCGACCAGAGACACCTGGAGGCAATCCGCGGTGCTATTCTGGCCCGCCAGGCCGCCGGTGTCCCCCTCTTGATCGAGCAGTTGCGATCGGAAGACAAAAAGAGGCTCGGTATCGGATTGCGCACGGCCCGCGAGCTTCCCGGTCGCAACGTGACCGAGGCATTGGCAGTCGAACTGGACCGCTTGAGTCCGGACCGGCGTCCCCTGCTGCTGTTGGCCCTGGCCGACCGTAGTGACTCTGCTGTTCTACCTACCGTTCACAAGGCGGCTCAGAGCAGCCCGAAGGATCTGCGCATCACGGCCATCAACATCCTCATCCGCTTGGGCGATGTCTCGTGCGTACCGATCTTGCTGGAGGCCGCGACCGAGGATGATGCCAACCTGGAACAAGCAGCTATGGAGACGCTCGTCAGACTGCCCGGCAAAGACGTGGATGCCGACCTGCTCGCCCGCCTGCCGCAAGCGCGAGGCAAGCTGCAACAGGTTCTCATCGAGCTGGCTGGCCAGAGGCAAATTAGCCGGGCTCTTCCTGTAGTTGTTTCGAGCCTTCACGATACTGATGCCAGGATTCGCAGTGCGGCCGTACGGACAATCGGAATCATAGGCCAAGACCAGCAGACGGCCGATCTCGTCAAGCTGCTTCAAAAGACCAACAGCTCCAGGGAACGGGCGGGCATCAAAAAGGCCCTGCTGGCGATCAGTGGCCGTTGCGGCGTGAGGTGCATCCCGCACCTGATACCCTTGACACAGAGCCGTGACAGCGAGCTCCACATGATCGGGCTGCGCGCATTGGCCATCGTCGGCGGGTCCGACGCGCTGGTGGCTGTCAAATCCGCCATTGAGAGCGCTGAGCCCCCCGCCCAAGACGAGGCCGTGCGCATCCTGTCGAATTGGCCGAGCAACTGGCCTGAGGACAGCGAGGCAGGGCAAGCCCTACTGATGTTGGCTACATCGGCTAAGAAGATGCCACATCAGGTGCTGGCTCTGCGTGGTTACTTGCAGTACATACGCGGCAATAAGAAGCTCAGCAACGAACGAAAGGTGGCCAAGGTCAAGGATCTGCAATCCCACATCAAGCGGCCCGAAGAGAAGCGGCAAGCCATCGCTGTTTTGGGGGAAGCGGCGAGCGCCAGTGCCCTGGAGCTATTGACGACGCTCGCTGAGGAACCGGCGGTCGCCGAGGAAGCCTATTCGGCCATGGTCCGAATTGCTGGCCAAGATATCCGCGGGGTTTCCAAGGACCAGCGCCGACAAGTGCTGCAAACGGTGGCTGAGAAATCAAGGAACGATGGCACCAAGCAGAGAGCCCGAAAGACCCTCAGCGGACTTCGGTAAGCAGACATGCCGAGGAATGCCTTATAAAGGCACTTCGCAACAAATTTCAAAATAGGAGGTCGTTATGAAAACTAAATGGGTATTTTTGTTAGTCCTACTAACGTTTTTATGCAGTATCTCGATGGTATACGGTCAGGTGCGCCCCGTTACAAGTAAGACAACAACTTCTAACGGTGTTCGCTTTAGAAAAATCGTCGTGGACAAAACCTTCCGCTCTGAGGGCGTTGCGGTCGGCGACATCAACCACGATGGCAAGATGGACATCTTTGCTGGCGACGTGTGGTATGCGGCGCCCGACTGGAAGATGCACGAAATTCGCCCTGTCGGACAATACGACGGCTCAAAAAGTTACAGCCAGTGCTTTGCCAACTTCGCTCAGGATATCAATGGTGACGGCTGGGTCGATTCGATTATCATCGGGTACCCCGGCGAGCCGTGCCTGTGGTATGAGAACCCGAAGAACAAACCCGGCCATTGGAAAAAGCAAATGGTTGTCGATAGCGCTTGTAACGAGACCCCAATATTTACCGATTTGCTGGGCAATGGCCAACCTGTTCTGGTATTCGCCGTTCGTCCAAAAGGGCTGATGGCCTGGTTCTCCATCCCGAAAGACCTTGCCGGCCTGTGGGATATGCACGTAATTGCCGGCCCGGACGCCCCGGGTACGAAGAGGTACGGCCACGGCCTGGGCGCCGGCGATGTCAACGGCGACGGCCGAAACGATGTGCTCGTCAAAGAGGGCTGGTGGCAAGCACCCAAAGACCGAACCAAGAGCAACTGGACGTTCCACCCGGCGAAGCTCGGCCCGGACTGTGCCAATATCCTCGTCTACGACATAGATGGTGACGGCGACAGTGACATAATTACCAGCTCGGCCCACAATTACGGCATCTGGTGGTTTGAGCAGCTCCCTGGCACAGACGGCTCGCAGTTCAAGCAGCACCTCATCTTCAAGGAGTTTTCTCAGCCGCACGCCATAATCCTGATTGACATCAACGGCGATGGTATTAAGGATTTGGTCACCGGCAAACGATATTTTGCGCACCAGGGCAAAGACCCCGGCGGGCGCGAGCCGGCGGTCCTATACTGGTTCGAGCTCCGTCGCCCGCGGAGGGGCAAGGTCGAATTCATCCCGCACAAAATCGATGACAACTCCGGCGTCGGAACGCAGTTTGAGGTAACTGATATGAATAAAGATGGAAAATGGGATATTGTTACCTCAAACAAAAAAGGCGTCCACGTCTTTCTGCAACTGCGTTGAAAGAGGGTCTGGCACAACAGATAGTGGACAGCGTATTCGCTATACGCTAATATTTATTTGACTGCCGGAATCAATAAGATATAATAAAATTGTTTGCTAGGGGTGGCTTGCTAAAAGTGGGCCTGAGAAAAAACCCTTTGAACCTGATCAGGACAATCGCCAAACCGGCCGATATGCCTGCGTAGGAAAGTGATTGACTGCATTAAAATCTGACAACCGGAGAGTGAATCGCTTCCTGCTGAAGCGATTTTTTATTTTTAACAGAGAGTCTAACAAAATGGCAACGCAATTACATACCGCACGAGCCGGAACAATTAGCGACCAGGTCAAATTTGTCGCCGAGACCGAAAACCTTGATGCTGAGCTTGTTCGCGATGAGCTTGCCGCCGGGCGACTGATAATACCTGCGAACAAACTGCATCTGAAAACCAATCTCAAACCGACCGGTATAGGCCGGGTCCTTACCACAAAGGTAAATGCAAATATCGGCACGAGCAGCGTTCGCTCTTCGGTGGAAGCTGAAATTGAAAAAATGCAAGCCGCTCTGTCCGTAGGTGCCGATGCGGTTATGGATTTGAGTACCGGCGGCAACCTTGACGAGACCCGCGAGAAATTGCTGGCCCTGTGCTCCGTACCCTTCGGAACAGTGCCAATCTATCAGGTCATAGAAGGCAGAAATGTCGAGGACATAGACAGCAAAATAATCCTCGAGGTTATCGAAACACAGGCCAAACAGGGCGTGGACTTTTTCACCATTCACGCCGGCGTGTTAAAGGAGCATCTGCCCCTGCTTGAGAAGCGAGTTGCAGGTATCGTCAGCCGGGGCGGAGCGCTGCTGGCCAAATGGATGCTATATCACAACAAACAAAATCCCTTGTATGAAATATTCGACGATTTGTGTGACATATTGGCCGAGTATGATATCTGTTTTTCTCTTGGTGACGGCTTTCGGCCGGGTGCTATCGCAGACGCCACCGACCAGGCACAAATCGCAGAATTAAGAACCCTCGGAGAGCTTACACAAAGGGCGCAGGAAAAGGGCTGCCAGGTTATGGTCGAAGGCCCCGGCCACGTGCCCTTCGACCAGATACAATACAATATGGAAATCCAACAGGAGATTTGCCACGGTGCTCCATTCTACGTCCTCGGCCCGCTGGTAACCGATATCGCAGCCGGATACGACCATATAACGTCAGCTATTGGCGGGACCGCTGCCGCCTTTTATGGCGCATCGTTTTTGTGCTATGTAACGCCGAGGGAGCATCTCGGCCTGCCGAACGCCGATGATGTCCGGGCCGGTGTAGTTGCAGCAAAAATCGCAGCCCACGCCGCTGATATTGCTCGCGGCTTAAAAGGTGCTGCTGAGCAGGATAAAAAACTGAGCATTGCACGGACCAATCTGGACTGGAAAAGACATCTGGCCCAATCGCTCGACCCGCAAACAGCCGAGAGAATGCACCGCGAAGTCTGCAAGGAAATTGGTGCAAAGGAATTACCTTCTGCCGATTACTGCTCAATGTGCGGCCGACAGTGGTGCAGCGTCAGGATAAACAAGGAAATCCGCGAGGCAATAAAGCCCAAAGACACGGCGGGACCATAAGGTTATCGAAATTCGCGGATTCAGCATTGTCCGAATAAACCTTGCCGGGCTCTTTGAACGACATAGATTATTTTGATGAAAGGAAGGCAAATGACTAAATTATCAAAAATCACAAGATCCTTTTTTGTAGTATTAATTTGTTTGGGATTTGTTAACGGGGTTTGTTTTGGTTCAAAAAGCGGAAATCTGGAATACTGGCAGACACAAGCTGTCAGCATTGATATCAACAAAGACTTTTATTTCACCGTGTCCCAGGAACTCAGATTCGGCCGGCATCATGGAAATCCTTATCTTCACAATATTGATTTGGCTTTAGTGTACAAAGGCTTCGCCGACTGGGTGGACATAGGCTTTAATTTCAAAAAGGAGTATGAGCAGGACAGCACCGGAAAATTTCGACACGAAAATCGCCCGAACCTGGATGTCACCCTTAAACATCGATTGTTTGACTATGATTTCAGTAACAGGTCGCGGTTGGAATGGCGCGACTATGAGAATAAAGAGGAAGTTTGGCGGTATCGAAGCAAAACCACGGTGAAGTTCCCGATCAAACTCACAAAGTATAACTTACAGCCTTACATAGCCGAGGAGTTCTTTATGAACCTCCCGGAGGATAACATCAATCAGAACAGACTGTTTTCGGGATTTTCATGCACACTGGCAAAGAATGTAAAGGGCAGCATTTATTATATGTTTAAAAAAACCAAAGGAACAGATGGATGGACTGACACTAACGTCATTGGCCTCCAATTCAAATTCCTTTTTTAGCCTCCCGTTCTTTGCCTGATAAAGAGTCCTTAAGTGGGCCCTTCGTCACTCCTGTGCGCTGTCCGGCATGCCCTGTCCTCCGTTCTACGTCTTCATTGAATCCAATTCGATAAAGGCTATCGGCAGGAAGATAAAGACCGGCAGCCACGCCCACAACTCCGGCATTATTTTGTCAAAGACAACCTCTGTGGCCAACATTTTGCAGATAAAAGTTGTGGCGAAACATACCCCTACCATAACGAAGCTAAGCATAACAGACGACTTCATCGACTTTGGGTCACGGCAAACCAGAATCGGAAGGCACACCATAAGCATCACAAAATTGATAATCGGCTCAGTAACGCGAAAATGCTTCTGGCTGTAGAGCTGAGGCAGGTCTTTGATTTTTGTTCCCTGCGATGCAAGAACAGCTAACTGTCGCGAGCTTAGCAAAGTTTTGTGTCTGGACTTGCGCCTGACGGGGATATCTTTTGCAGTAATGTCACTGGCATAATAATCAATCGGCTGCGGCGGTTTAGTGGAATCTTTTTCAGTATATCGCCCGTTAATCAAAACCCACTTGCCGGTGTTATGAGTGTCAACCGCCTCTTCGGCTGATATCCGGCCGATTACCCGCCAGATGGGTGATTTGGGTATTTTACTTCGGATGATAATGGTCGGATTATACAGCGTTGATGTTTTTACGTAAAATCTTTGACTGCAAATTAGTGAGCCCTTGCCGTCACCGATAAACCATACATCATAGGACTCCTCGCCGCGAATAGCATCCTGGCCGCGCACAAGCTTATCTGCAAGCGGCGGTATTAAAAGTTCCTGGTCGATTACAAACAGGCCCGTCAGCAGCAGTGCAAGAATTACTATCGGCCAAATCACCCGCTTCAAACTGACTCCCGAAGCCATCACGGCCACTAATTCATTGGAACGGACCATTTTCGCCAGCGAAAACGCCGCCGCAACTACCGTTATCATTCCCGCGAAATCGCGAAAGTAAAGAGTGCTGTGCAGAACGTAAAAGCTCAATATGTTCTTAATAACAGCGACGGTGCCAAGGTCGGCGTGCTCCGTAAATTCGTCGAGATTCACGAACAAATCAATAATTACTCGCAGCCCTATCAGAACGCAAAAGGCGATTGCGTAGCCAATCAGAAAATTCTTTGCAACGTGTCTGTCTAATATCTTCATATTTCGTATTTCTTATGAACTATGAACAATTTTCAATTTTTCAGCAGCTTGTGATATATCACCATAGCCAACAGGGACAAAAACACCAGACCTGCCCACATCAGGACTATGCCCGAGCCGGCCTGTGCACCGGGGTTTTTAGCAATGTTTTTGCCCATCATTATGCACACTATCAGCACCCCGGCGGGCACTGAGCTTGCGCCGAAAGCGCTGAGCAGATGCCCTCCCCTTAAAATAATACCCAGACCGATGCCAATTATTATCACCGACACACATCCTGTTCCGAATACCAGTCGGGAATGCACCTCGGCCTTTATTTCAGCCAATGTCTGCTGTATTTTTCTGTGAAGTGCATTTTGCAGGTCCTTTAGTGTCTTGCTAGGCCCCTTCCGCAGTGCCAGTGACTCCGAAGCCAATTTTTTAGCATCCAAACCATTTTCGGTTGCGAATTTATTTGCTACGTCTCTGACGGCTTTGGGCATAATCAAGCCGCGAATGATATGACGTCGCGTCAAATCCTCTGACCCGTCCGGACGCTCCAACGTGGCGTTGTAGAGCTCCATTGTCAAAGTTGGTGCCAGTTCATCGCCCTCCATATGTAGCAATGCCTTTGTGCATCGCAAGGTCTGTAAAAGTTCCCTGCGGACCGCATCGTATTCAACCACCACATCGTATTCAACCACCACAACTTCGCCGGATAATTCAACTTTTTTTTCTTTATGTTGCAGAGCACAGTGACTCGTAGTAAATTCGACGAGCTTCTGTCCGATGTGCAGTTTATACAAGCTGTTGCTGGCGTCGCCTGTCTTGCCGGCAATATCTTCTGCCAATAACTCCACGGTAAGTTGTGCGTAAGTCTCGCGAGCTAATTTTGCAA
>JAUVYZ010000179.1 GCA_030602845.1 Phycisphaerae bacterium
GTTGGTGGAACTGCCGTCGAAATACCTGGGCAGGTACACGTGGCAATATTGTCTTCGGACGCCATCGACATGAGCCTGTGGCCATTGGTCGCCAGGTCGAATCAGCACATCCGTCGTTCTTGATACTTGATAAAGAGATACATTGTTGCGAATATGAACACGGCCGAGCTTCATCTGGCCGTCTGTGACATCGAAGAGAAAATCGGAAGCGTCCCGCAGGCCCTGTTTCACCTTCTCGATATACCCGGCACTTGCGTTCCAGCTCAGAGACACGACCAGGTTCCAGGAGAATACCGGATGCGAGAGTGGAATGTCCAGGATACCTTCGGTCGCTATAGTCTGCAGGTCGGAGGCGTCTATTATTTTTGGAACCAGCCTGCCGGTATTGGAGACACTGTCGGTATCCAGATACAGGTCAAACATGCTGCCTGCGAAATCAGGCCCACTGATTGGGCGCTTGGTGGGGACCGGGTCATGCGAGTATGCGATGTGCCTGACGAAGATTTGGTCTCCGGCCTTTAGCCTGTCAATCCTGATGATTCCATCGCAAGGGTCGGTCCTGGCGGTGAGTGGCCTGGTCCTGAGGTTGTAATAAACCTCCTCGTTAACCGCTGGTTCGTCCTGGCCGTTCTGGTATCCCTCTACGCCGTTCTTTTCTATGTAGAACCGCAGCTTGCTTGCCGCGTTCTTAAACAAATAAGCCGAGCCGGAATCTTCTCCGTTGTCATCATCGCCATACGCCCCCACGATGGCATAGTCCCCGCTTATCGAAACCGAATCCGAATAGCCGAACCAGTCCCAAAGTGCGCCGTCCGAGGCGGTCAGCTTGTCTTGCTGGTACCAATTGGGATCGTTAACGTCATCGCTGCGTTTGAATATATATGCCGAGCCGGACTCGGTTCCATTGTCATCATCGCCCCATGCCCCGACGACGGCATAATCACCATCCATCGAAACGGATTGGCCGAAGTAGTCCCGAACAGCGCCGTCCGAGGCTGTAAGCTTGGCCTGCTGCAACCAGCTCGTACCATCTCGCTTGAATATATAAGCCGAGCCGGAGCCGGTTCCATACTCATCATCGCCATACGCCCCCACAATGGCATAGTCACCGCTGATTGAAACGGAAAAGCCAAACCAGTTGTACGCAGCGCCGTCGGAGGCGGTCAGCTTAGCCTGCTGGCTCCAGCTTGTACCATCGCGCTTGAATGCATATGCCGAGCCGGAGTGCTCTCCGTTGTCATCATCGCCACACGTCCCCACGATGGCATAGTCGCCGTCCATTGAAACGGAAGCGCCAAAGTCGTCGCCGGCAGCGCCGTCCGTAGCGGTCAGCTTGCACTGCTGGCTCCAGCTTTCACCATCGCGCTTGAATATATATGCCGCGCCGGACTCGTATCCATTCTCATCATCCCGCCACGCCCCTACGATGGCATACTCCCCGCTGATAGAAACGGAACAGCCAAAGTAGGCCAAGGCGGCCCCGTCCTAGGCGACCAGCTTGGCCTGCTGGCTCCAGGTTTCACCATCCCGCTTGAATATATATGCCGAGCCGGAACCGTCCCCATTATCATCATCGCCACGGGCCCCCACGATTGCATAGTCCCCGCTGATAGAAACGGAATCGCCAAAGTAGTCGTCGGCAGCGGCATCTGAAGCGCTGGCCTTGGCCTGCTGTATCCAGGTTGTGCCATCCCGCTTGAATATATATGCAGAACCGGTTGCACCGCTTTTAAAATACTCATCCGCCCCCACAATGGCATAGTCACCGCTGATAGAAACAGAATAGCCAAACTCGTCCCCAGCTTCTCCGTCGAAGGCGAGTAGCTTGGCCTGCTGTGGCCAATCAGCGCGGGCCACACCCACCACGGCCAGCAGAAATACCGAAATTATCAGGCGGGTTTTTAGATTCGTTCTCCTGCTCATTGTTATCTCGTCGCAAAATGTTTTCTAAGCCCTAATATACCAAATCTCGGTATCAAAAGCAACAAAATATCGGATGTTGCTGCTTGTTTTTTTCAACAGAATTATACCTTTTTCCCAAAAAATGAAAGTGAGGTGATGCCTATGGTTGCATGAAATCTGCGTTGATATGTTTACTTGGACAGCCTCTTTGCACAGTGTGGGAGGCAATTTTTTTGCACACCCCGTAAGACCAACGGCCAACTTACGGGGCGCACATTTTTAAATTTGAAAGGAAAAGAAGATGAAGGTCGAAATCTTTAGACTAACAGGCAAAAATTCAACCTTTCGGCCCTTGTTTTCATTTTGGAGGATTAAGCAATGAATGAATCAAAAGCCATAAGGTAGTTATATATCTTTGAATTCTGAGCCGAATACGTCGGCGGTGAACAGATAGACTTCCGTTTCCGGCTCTTTCCAGGCATCGGCGGCAAGGCCGGCCTTGTGTGCGCAGCAGTACGAAAGGAACTCTTCTTTGCTCCAGCCGGCCTCAGTGGCAACCTGAGGCAGAAAGCAGCCTGAAGCACGACCTTTTTTTATGTAGATGCCATCAATTCCAAGACGCAGACTCAACGGGTCATCCGTCCGCTTTAACGGCGACAGAACCGATATTTCGATATCCAGTTGCTCTAACTCGCCGGCGGTTATCGAGTCGGCAAAGAAACGTGGGTCGCCGGTGGCCGACGCCTTCGCCATATCAGCAATCAGCTCAATCAATGGGCTTTCAGAAATGAATTGACCGATACAGCCTCGCAGCCGCCCGTAGTTCTTCAATGTTACAAAGCAGCCGCACGGGGCATTCAGCTCAGGGTCGTCCGATTCGGGCTTCTGAGCCGGCTGCCGCTTGATAATCGCCTCAACGGTATCACGGGCGACTTTGAGCAAAATCTTTTTCTGTGCCTTGTTCATAATAAACCTGTCTCCAATAATTAACGAAGCCATTTTATCACAAGAAAACCGCCAATCAAGAGTCCTACAAAAGCAAATGTAAACCAATTAAAACTTTTTTCAGTTATAGGCCGGATTTTTTCGCCCCTTCCGCCTATCAGGAAAGATTATACGAGTTATTTTATAAGGAACTAAAGGTTTATGAAATTTTAAACTACTTATGGGCAAATATTACGGTTAGAATACAGAAATGGAAAATAAAATTTCGATATTTCTAAAAGGTTTCTTAATGGGAGTTTGTGATTTAATACCTGGTATTTCAGGAGGCACGATTGCTTTTATAACCGGAATTTATACTCGATTAATAGATGCAGTAAAAAATTTCTCTCCCAAACTGATTTATGATATTTTTACATATCCAATTCATAAAAAAAGAGCCCGCTTAAAAGAAGACATTAAAAAATTAGACTTACTTTTCTTGTTGGTGCTGATGCTGGGCATTGGCAGCGCCCTTTTGGCCGGGTCAAGAATCATTAAGCTCTTGTTGAGGGATTATTATGCGTATACTTTATCTTTTTTCATCGGGCTAATTTTAGCCTCTTCAAAAATAATCTTTAACCATATTCAAAACCACAATATAAAGAATATTTCATTTGGCTTTTTGGGGGTTGCATTGGGGCTTATGCTTTCTATACTTGTGCCTTTAACTGTAACTCCTACCTTGGGATATGTTTTTCTTGGGGGGTTTTTCGCTGTTAGTGCTATGTTTTTACCGGGTATTTCAGGCGCTTTTATATTATTAATTATGGGTTTATACGAGTTTATGATTAATGTTTTGAATGATATTCGAAATAATATAAGTTACTTTTTACTATTTATTATAGGTGCTTTATTAGGAGCTTTTTGTATTTCCAGAATTATATCATTCCTTTTTAAGAAAAACAAGTGTAGGACTCTTTATGTGCTTCTTGGGCTTGTAATCGGAGCTTTAAGCACCCCCTTAAAGAAAATTCTTCAAACTGCCTCTTTTCAGATATCAAATGTTTTTATTATGGTCTTTTGGTTACTATTGGGCGCGTTATTAGTAGTTCTTGTCACAAGTCGTAGAAAAGCGTATGAGCGGAAATTGCAAATTGATGTTATAGAAAAAGAAACTAAAAATGATTAAGGAACAGGAAAATACATATACTTTTTCCAACCGGCTTTTTGGCAGTTGAACCAAAAGCAAGGGTTAATCTATTATAATGCCAACGAACAAATTTTGTATCCCGGCCGAGTCACAAGACACAAGTCATAAGTAGCTATGACTGACAAAAAACAGATTACCACCGTCAGCAACGGACTATTAGTGCGAGCTCCCGCCAAAATCAACCTCAGTCTCTTAATAGCCGGCAAGCGTCCGGATGGTTTCCACGAAATAGAAACGGTAATGGCCAAGGTGGACTTCTTCGACGAAATCCTCATCGAACAAGGCCAAAAAGCCGGCATTGAGCTTGTTTGCAAGGGGCCGTATCCAGCACCGCAGGGAAACGAAAATCTCGTCTACCGGGCCTGTGAAATGCTCCTGAATAGTTGCGGCGAAGCGGCCGACATCAAAATCACTCTGACAAAAAATATCCCCGCAGGCTCAGGGCTCGGCTCGGCAAGCAGCGACGCAGCCGCGACCCTTATCGGGGTCAACCGATTCCTACAACCGGCAGGCAAGGTCGATGTAGGGGCAGGCCTACGTGCCTGCCCTCAGGGCAACCACAAAGGGTTACCCCTACGCAAAATGGCAGCGGCGTTGGGCAGCGATGTAACTTTCTTTCTGAACGGGCCATTGGCCTTTTGTACAGGAAAAGGTGAAAAAATTAAAAAATTAACGAAAAAATTTAACTTTTCGGCCCTGTTAATACTTCCAGATGTAAGTGTCTCTACAAAAAAGGTTTACGCCAATTACAAGCATAATCGGCCTCTCTACGAAAAGCTCAATACGCCAATAAACGGCTATATCCAAAAAAACAGGTTTGATTTAGTGTCGAAAATGTGCGCAAATATGCTCGAAACAAGCTGTTTTAGTTTGTATAAAGAGCTTGCTGAGTTGAAAGCTAAAATTGAATCATTAGGTATGGGGCCTTTGTGCCTGAGCGGCAGTGGTTCAGCAATGTTTTGTATTATGG
>JAUVYZ010000124.1 GCA_030602845.1 Phycisphaerae bacterium
GGGTGACGGAGGTATGGCTTTCAACGGCACAATCGACGAAGTTGCAATCCACAACAGAGCTTTATCCGGTGAAGAAATCGAGCAACTTTATCAGATTGGGCTGACCGGACAGAATGATTATCATTTACTGCCGGATTCGCCCTGCATAAATGCCGGCGACCCGAATTACGCAGCCGAGCCTAATGAAACCGATATTGATGGTCAACCTCGTGTAATGGGCGGCCGAGTCGATATGGGTGCCGACGAAGTTGTAATTGCCACAATGAACTTCACGCCGCAGGCACTGAATCCCAGCAGTAAAGGCAACTGGGTCAAGGCGCATTTTGTTCTGCCGGAAGGTTTTGACGTTGATGATGTAGATGCTAATACGCCGGCAATCCTACAGCCGGGTGACGTCGAGTCGGAGGTGCCGATGAATGTATTTGTCAATGAAGCTAACTTCGTTGAGGTTGAGGCCGCATTTGAGCGCGGTAGTTTCTGCGAAGCAGGGATAAGCGATGAGGCTATGGAGGTAAGGGTTGTAGGGTCGTTTACCAGCGGCCAATACTTTTACGGCACAGACACAATCAGGATAATCACTAAGAATCTCCGGTACCTTGGCGTTTTGGCATCTCATTGGCTTGAGGGGGGCTGCGGTGCGCCTGATTGGTGCGGCGGCGTCGACCTTGACCACAACTCTATGGTTGACCTTGTGGATTTTGCGATGTTCGACGGCTGTTGCATTGAAGTCATTAGACAATGAGCAGGTCAGAATGCAGGATTGAATTAAGGGCTGTAAGTATTACGCTTGCAGCCTTTTTTCTTTTCTGGTTAAATCTATTGCTCAAAAGCTAACTTGTGAGGCGAAGTGTTGGGGGTAAGGACTTAAAATGAGACAAGATAAGCCGAAGATTGCTGTAGTCGGCAGCTCCAATATGGATTTGGTAGTGAAATCAACGAGGATACCTGCAGTAGGTGAGACGATTCTCGGCGAAGATTTCATAATGAGTCCCGGTGGTAAAGGGGCAAACCAGGCGGTGGCGGCTGCGAAATTGGGGGCGGAGGTATTCTTTATAGCCAGGTTGGGTGATGATGTGTTCGGAACACAGTCGCTGGATAACTTAAATAAAGAGGGCGTGAATACGAAATATGTTGTTCAAACCAAAGGAGTCGCCTCGGGGGTGGCTTTAATTACCGTTGATGACGCGGGCAATAATGTAATTGTGGTGGCTCCGGGTGCGAACCAGAAATTATCGCCGGAGGATGTCAGAGAAGCTGAATCGTGCATCGCTTCATCGGGTGCGTTGGTTGCGCAACTTGAAGTACCGCTGGAAACAGTTGAATTCGCCGGCCGATTAGTACATAATTGCGGGGTGCCTTTTATTTTAGACCCGGCCCCGGCGCAAAAGCTTGGTCCGGAACTTCTCAAGATGGTAGAGGTGCTGACGCCAAATGAGACAGAAGCTCAGATTCTTACCGGTGTAGAAGTAACGGATGAAGAATCGGCGCGTATGGCGGCTGAAAATTTGTTGGAATGTGGAGTGAAAGCGGTTATTTTAACTATGGGGACAAAGGGTTTTTTGTTGGCGAGCAATGAGAGGATGGAATTTGTTGACGCTATAAAGGTGGAGGCGGTAGATGCGACGGCGGCGGGAGACGCTTTTACCGGCGGGCTGGCGTTTGGTCTGGCCCAGGGCCGGGCACTTTTCGAAGCGGCCTTGTTTGCCAATCGTGTAGCGGCCCTGTCTGTTACAAAAATGGGAGCACAGTCTTCGATGCCGAGTGCCGAAGCGGTAGAAAGTTTTATGAAGTAAGATGGTCTACTCAAGGAGAAAGTAATGAGAAAGTATGACAGGTTGATTTTAAGTGTTTTTGTCGTGTGTGCCGTGGTGTTATCCATCGTGCCGGTCGGCTGTGGGCGGCGCGGTGGGGACAAATTGAAGATAGCTTTGATTATGAAGTCTCTGGCGAACGAGTTTTTTAAGACGATGGAGGAAGGCGCGCGGTCGCACCATAAAGAGCACGCGGGGGAGTATGACCTTACAGTGGTCGGGATTAAAGACGAAGAGGACGTAACCAAGCAAATCAACCTCGTTGAGCTGATGATTGCTCAAAAGGTGGAGGCGATAGTGATTGCTCCCGCCGATTCGAAGGCACTGGTACCGGTATGTAAGCGGGCGATGGATGCGGGGATTACCGTTGTCAATATTGACAATAAATTCGATGCCGGCGTTCTCGCGGACAAGGGTGTCAAAATTCCTTTTGTTGGGCCGGACAATCGCAAGGGCGCACGACTTGCGGGTGAATACTTAGCGAGCAGACTGAGGCCGAGGGACAAGGTGGCGATTATCGAAGGAGTGCCGAATGCGTTCAATGGGATTCAGCGCACGCTCGGTTTCGAGGACGCAATGAAGACGGGGGGGATGAACATCGTCAGCTCGCAGACGGCGTACTGGGAGACGTCAAAGGCGAACCAAGTTGTGTCAGCGCTGGTTACGGAATATGCGGACCTGAAGGCGGTCCTCTGCGCGAACGATAGTATGGCGCTTGGTGCGGTGGCGGCGATTAAGGCGGCGGGCAAGTCTGACGAGATTCTGGTCGTCGGTTTCGATAACATCCTGGCGGTGCAAAGATTGCTTGAGGAAGGAAAGATTCTGTGCACAATCGACCAGCACGCGGACAAGCTGGCGATATACGGCATCGAGTATGCCCTTGAGATGCTTAAAGGAGAGGGTACGCCGGCGGACAGGGAAACCCCGGTTGACCTTATTACAGCGGAAACGCTTAAATGACGCCTGCGAAGAACAAGACACTCCTGAAGGCCTCCGGGATAAACAAGTCGTTCCCGGGTGTGCAGGCGTTGTCCGGCGTTGACTTCGACTTGAGAGAGGGTGAGGTGCATGCCCTGGTGGGTGAGAACGGAGCGGGCAAGAGTACGCTTGCTTGGATAATAGCGGGGGTGGAGACGGCGGACTCCCCTGAGGGGCAGGCCGGGGGGATGTCTCTTGATGGTCAGGCATATCGGCCGGGCGGCAGAGCGGATGCCGAAGCTGATGGTGTCCGGGTGGTGATGCAGGAGCTGCATCTGGTCGCCAATCTCACCGTTGCGGAAAATATCTTTATCGAGAGGATGCCCAGCAGATTCGGGTTTGTGGATTATGAGAAGCTGAACCGCGCGGCGAGAGAAATAATGAAGAAGGTAGGGCTTGGGGCTGTTGAGCCGTCGGTCGCTGTAAGATACCTGGGGGTTGGGCAGCAGCAAATGGTTGAGATAGCCGCGGGGCTGTCGTGGCGCTGCCGGATACTGGTGCTGGACGAGCCGACCGCGTCGCTCACCGATAACGAGATAAAACTTCTTTTCGCGCAAATCAGGAAACTCAAGGACGAGGGAGTGGGCGTTATCTACATCTCGCACCGTATCGAAGAGGTCATTGACATAGCCGACCGTGTTACGGTGCTGAGAGACGGCAAGGTCATAGCAACGCGCTCGACGAGCGAGCTGAGTCTTAACGATATTATCCGTATGATGGTGGGTCGCGACCTGGAGCACGAGCAACTGCGGCACGGCGGGGAAGCGGGTGAGGTGGCCCTTAGCGTGGTCGGGCTTACTCTCGGCGACAAGGTGAAAGATGTTACGTTCGAGGTGCGGCGGGGCGAGATATTTGGTTTCGCGGGATTGATGGGGTCCGGTCGTACAGAGACAATGCGGGCGGTGTTCGGGGCGGACCGCGCCGACAGCGGCGAGATATATCTCGGTGGAGGAAGGGAGCCGGTCAAAATCCGCAAGCCGCGCGATGCGGTGCGCAATGGTATCGCTCTTCTTACAGAGGACCGCAAGGAGCAGGGACTGCTGCTGCGGCTGGCTGTCCGGGCGAATATTTCGCTGGTTCGATTGTGTGATGTCAGCCGGTTCGGGTGGATAAACATGTCCCGCGAGCGGTCGGTGGCCGGCCGGTATGTCGATGCACTGTCGGTGCGCTGTTCATCTACCGAGCAGACAGTCGGTGAGCTGAGCGGCGGCAACCAGCAAAAGGTGGTCATCGCAAAATGGCTGTACAGGGACTCGGCTGTTCTTATCTTTGATGAGCCGACGCGCGGCATTGACGTTGGGGCCAAGTTCGAGATATATCATATGCTTGGAGATTTAGCGGAGAAAGGCAAGGCCGTCATTGTGATTTCGTCGGACCTTAAAGAGCTTATGGCTGTCTGTGACCGTATTGGGGTGATGTCGGCGGGCCGTCTTGTGGCGACATTCGACCGGGGTGAATGGAGCGAGGAAAAGATAATGGCTGCGGCCTTTAGCGAGTATGTTACTACCCGACCGGGGAGCAAAAGAAGTTTATGCGAATGATAATAGAAAAGAGAGCTGCCGGGCTGCCGGCCTTCGTTACAGATTACCTCGGTATGGCGCTGGCGCTGGCCGGGCTGATTGTCTATTTCGGAATTAAGGCCGACAATTTCTTCACCGTTACGACCTTCAGGATGATTGCCAACCAGATTCCGGACATAACGATAATTGCGGTGGGGATGACCTTCGTATTGATTATTGCGGGGATAGATTTGTCGGTGGGGTCGGTGATGGCGCTGGCAGGTGCAGTGCTGGGCGTTTGTCTGGTCCGATTCAGTCTGCCACTTCCAGCGGCAATTGCTGTATGCCTTGCGGTGGGTATCGTCTGCGGGCTGGCGAACGGATTCGTAGTGATACGGTGGCGGCTTCCGGCTTTCATTGTTACGTTGGGTATGCTGGAAATTGCGCGGGGCGGCGCTTATCTTGTAACCGATTCGCGAACCGTATATATCGGCGGGCCTGTGGAAGTAATTACGGACATGTCGATTCTGGGTCTGTCGCTTCCATTTATCATTGCCGTTGTGATTGTGGTGATGGGGCAGGTGGTGCTTTCGTGTACTGTTTTCGGCCGGTATCTGATAGCGATTGGCACAAACGAAGAGGCGGTGCGATTGTCTGGGATTGACCCGGCCCCGCTGAAACTGGGGGTGTTTGTGCTGTGCGGTTTTCTGACATCGGTGGCGGCGGTGATACACACGGCGCGAATGTCATCAGCGAGTCCCAACGCCGGGTATGGTCTGGAGCTTCAGGCCATTGCTGCGGTGGTCATTGGGGGTACGAGCCTTATGGGTGGTCGTGGGTCGGTGGTAAGCTCGTTCTTCGGCGTGCTTATCATTGCGGTGTTAGGTACGGGGCTGGCGCAGATTGGAGCACAGGAGCCGACTAAACGCCTGATAACGGGCTGCGTTATTGTTGCGGCCGTTATCCTGGACCACTACCGTCATCGGATTCGCAAAGGCGGAGGGACGAAGAGAATTTAAAGTTTAAAGTGGAAAGTGTAAAATTGTGGAAGCCCTACGGGCAGAATTTTATGTGTTGACGGGAATTGGGGTTGTCAGAGGAATTTATTAGACGCAGATTGCGCAGGAAAGTTAGACACGGATTGACACTGATAGTTCAATGGTAATTGGCCGCAGATTTTTCGGGAATTATGTTGACGGCGAGGTGTGCGAAAGGGTACAATTATACTATCGTAATTAGCTTTGTCAAAGGCAGGAGGTTGATGATAAATACAGCTCTATAATACGAATTTCGGCAAATCTTACGAAAAGGTATCGGTGTGCACAGTGTGCACCGGCAAATATTAACATTTTTTAAAAGGAGAAAAAGATGAAAACTACAAAATCGAAGATCTGCTGTGGCGGAATGTTAACAATTTTGGTTCTGGTTTTGGGTCTGATGGTCTGTTCAGCCAAGGTCAGCGAGGCAGCGCCAATGGGTACGGCGTTTGCCTACCAGGGACGGCTCATTGACGCTAACAGCGCGGCAGAAGGTCTATATGACTTTCAGTTCAAGCTCTTCGACGATGCCAACACCGTCACCGGCAATCAGGTTGGCAGCGACTTCAACACGCTTGATGCAGATGTAATCGACGGCTATTTTACGGTGGTGCTCGACTTCAACGCCCCAAACTTATTTAACGGCGATGCGCGCTGGCTGGAGATTGGTGTACGTCCCCGTGACCCGAACGACCTCAACGTTTATACTACTCTGAGCCCAAGGCAGGAGATAACACCCACGCCCTATGCGATTTATGCCAAGAGCGCAGGGGGTGATAACGACTGGATGGTCTCCGGGAATGATATGTACTCAATCCCCTCCGGCAACGTCGGCATCGGGACGACGAATCCAGGAGGCAAATTGACCATCCAGAGTACAGGGAACTACATAGGACTGGGAGATTTTGCTGGGACCGGAAGTAAAATGAGATGGTATGCAGGAGCTTCCACTGATCCTTATTT
>JAUVYZ010000225.1 GCA_030602845.1 Phycisphaerae bacterium
CAGCAGCAGCAAAATTGCTGAAGCACAAGCAAGGAATGATTTCAATTTTCGAGTAACTCTCAATAGGAAATAGTGGAATAGTTATAGCAGACAGTAGATAGAAAAAGAAAACTAATTGTTAATATGGCTGATACAATTCCGGCGGCCTGGGCGGCGCAATAGAGTGAGATTTCCGCCGCACAGCCCGATAAAGTGGGTTTTTTTGAGAAAGTTGTTGACCGGTTCTTCTAAAGTTATCGGCCAAAAGGTCGATAAGGAATTGGGTAGATAGTCTCCCCTGCTATAGAGCCGGAGAGCCACAAGGTAAGGAATAATGCCGGTGTTTATAGAAGTTAAAGGTCGGCCCTGCAAAAGCTGTTAGGAGCATAGAATACGGGTTCCCGCAAAGCGGGGCCCCTTTCACGGAGGAATCCTATGAAAACCAAGCAACAACTCGATATCGACCAGATATGGGAACAATTCCACAAGACCCACTCGGAGCATTCTCGTAATCTACTTATGGAGCATTATGCACAGCTGGTAAAATATGCCGCGGAGCGGTTACACAGCAAATTGCCTGACAAGGTTGAATTGGATGACCTTATCAGCGCCGGCATTTTCGGGTTGATGGACGCTATCGACGCTTTCGACCCTGCCAGAGGCGTAAAGTTTGAGACATATTGCTCGCCCCGCATAAAAGGTTCCATACTCGATGAGCTGCGGAGCATGGATTGGGTGCCGCGATTAGTCCGCGCCCGTGCTCACCAGTTGACAAAAGCCACGCAGTCACTGGAGACGCATCTCGGCCGTAAGCCCACAGAAAAAGAAACCGCTGAAGAACTAAATATGGATATGGAGGAGTTTAACAGGCTGCTGCGAGATGCCAATGCGGTCACCCAGGTGTCATTGAACACCAGATATAGCGATGGCGACGGCGAAAAAGATATTCGCGAAATAGATGTAATCAAAGACAAAAAAAGCGAGGACCCCCTGACGGAGGCCCAAAAGCGAGACCTGAAAAATTTGCTCACCAAGGGACTGACGCGGGCGGAACGGCTGATTGTCGTCCTGTATTATTACGAAGAGATGACGATGAAGGAAATCGGCGCAACGCTGGATTTATCCGAGTCCCGCGTCTCGCAAATGCACTCATCCATCATGGCACGTCTAAAAGCCCAGTTAAACAGCCGAAGAAAGGAATTTGCCTTTTAAGTAAAGACTCCAGATTTAAGACACAAGACTCAAGAATCTGTTTAATTCAGGCAGAGACTTCCAAATAGGTTGAAAAGCTGTTGGGTTTTGGAACTTCCAGGCCTTCCTGATGCATCCCCTCTACATGAAAAGCAATGGCATCTTTCATATTCTTCGCCAATTCTTCCTTGGTGGAGCCGGTGGCTATGCAGCCCGGCAAATCAGGAGAAAAAGCTGAATAACCAGTTTTCGTTTCTTCAATTACAATTAGATATTTCATTTCAAACCTGCCTGTTTAAGTACACTATTTAAAGTACCAGGAGCAAGCTCATCGCTTGGTTTTCCTGCTAATGTAACAAGGCCTTTTTTAGTTTTGTGCTTAAATTGACGATGGCTGCCTTTAGTTCTAATGACAAACCAGCCATCTTTTTCAATCATTTTGACAACATTTCTTACCTTCACCCGTAAAATTATAGCATAATTTAATTACATCAACAAGCATTTACTTCACCAGATTACATAGTTCTGCATATTTCTGCGAACAGGTTTGATTTACCACGGCTATATGCGTATACTAAAGCGGTTTTTTTGCAAGAGGAAACAAAATGAGATTTACTAAAATGCACGGGCTGGGCAATGACTATGTTTATGTCAATTGCTTCGAGGAAAAAATTGAGGACCCTGCGAGGCTGGCTCAAATCGTCAGCGACCGGCATTTCGGTATCGGTGCGGACGGCCTGATTCTTATATGCCCATCGCAAACAGCCGATGTGCGAATGCGTATTTTCAATGCAGACGGCTCAGAAGCTGAAATGTGCGGAAATGGTATCCGGTGCGTGGCAAAATATACCTACGAACATAAACTGGCTGAGGCGAGTGGGTCGTTTTCCGCGCCCGGCCAACCGCCCTGCCCTGCTTCATTGAACATAGAAACCGGCAAAGGAGTTTTAACCGTTGGCCTTATAACAGACAGCAGTGACAAGGTCGAAAAAGTCTGTGTCAATATGGGCCAGCCGGTGCTGGCGCCGAAGGATATACCTGTAAAACTGTCCGGTGAAAAAGTTATTGAAGAGCCAATCGAAATTCTCGGGCAAAAATTGCTAATGACCTGCGTATCGACTGGCAATCCGCACGCTGTATTTTTCTGCGATGATGTCGGCGCAACTGAGCTTGAAAAGCTCGGACCCGCTATCGAAAACCACCGGCTTTTCCCCAACCGAGTCAATGTACATTTTGTTGAGGTTAATAAGCCGACGGAATTTACGATGCGGACCTGGGAGCGAGGCAGCGACATTACTCTGGCGTGCGGTACCGGCGCTTGTGCCTGCTGCGTGGCGGCGGTGCTTACCGGCCGATGTGAGCGAATATGTACTGCACATTTACCCGGGGGCGATTTAGATTTGAACTGGTGCGAAGAAGATAACTGTGTCTATATGACGGGCCCGGCTGTGGAAGTTTTTGAGGGCATCTGGCCGGAAAAGTAGGCCTTACGTGCAAAGCTTCGGGGGCCGGCAAAATTCCAGAGCCACGCCATACCTGTCGGGAGATAAATTGGAATCCGTATGAGAATCGCAGATGCTATTAGCTCTCAAAACCCTGGCGAGAGCTGAAATCCTGCCGCCAAATTCAAGCAGACCCGCTGTCGGCGGTATTGACAATTTTATTTCTAACAGGCTGCCCGGCTTAAATGTGCCGGCTGCGGTCTCAAAATACAAGCCGCCGGGACTTACATTCACCGTGGAGCCGATATAGAGTTTACCTGCTGCCGAACCAACTTTACGACACGATAAATCAAGCTTTATCGGCAGTCGTCTGTACTTTCGCTTTTCAGACCTCCTCATCAAATGCCTCCCTGCATAACCGTTGGCCATTGCCCTTTGTAAGTCCGTAATATGCACGTTTTGTGATGTTATAGTGCAAAATCCGTTCCAAAACGACAGATGACCAAATACCCCATTTTAACTTTTACAAATGCTTACTCGGCATAAGGTTAAACAAAATTGTCCAGCCAGAATCGACAGATTTAGCAAAGAAGACGCTTATAGCGTTGATAAATAGCAACATCAGAGACCGGCTTAACACGCTGGTGGTTGAATACCGGCACAGAACGAAGCTATTTAGCTGCCTATTCTATAAAATGTTACGTTTCTCGCTAAACAAACAGCTCTCTCAATCCGAAAAAAGAACAAGTATGTTGTTTTTTTGCAACATCTATACTTGACAATGAGAACACAGGGTTTATTATTTGAACTATGCCAGAACGCCGGAAACTACATCCAAAGAAGTTAGATAAAACCGATAAACGACAAAAAACGGACATCAAAAACGGCCATTTAAGATTTGGGCCGCTTGGCAAATCAGTCGTCCAGTCCTTACCGATAGGAGTTGTTGCTTTCGACCCGGATTTGAAGATTATCGAGGCCAACTCCCAGGCGGCGAAACTAATCGACTTAGGTGATTACATTGATAAATCATTAGCAAAAGGTACCGACGACAAGGTATGGCCGGGCTGGACGGAACAATTAAAATCGGTCGTGTCAACAGGAAAAACCTGCGGGTTCGACAGTGTAAACTATACATTGAACGGCAAAACGAAATTGCTGCGAATCGTTTGCACACCACTGAAGGCCAAAACAGCAAGAAACCTCGGCGGCACCGTCATAATCGAAGACATAACCGAAAAGGTCAATATCCAGAAACGGCTGGCTAATGCTGAAAGACTGGCTGCTGTCGGCAAGCTCGCTTCTAAAGTAGCACATGAGTTAAATAACCCTATGGATGGGATACTGCGATACATCAATCTTGCGATGAGGATTATTGAGCAGGAAAATCTCGAAAAACCCAAAGAGTACCTCACCCAGTGCCGGCAGGGACTTATGAGAATGGTTCAAATCGTA
>JAUVYZ010000084.1 GCA_030602845.1 Phycisphaerae bacterium
TAAGTTTTCCATCCAACGCCCTCGTTTACTGGAAGTTTGCCATTTATATAATTACCGTTATTTGTGTTTATTATACAGGCAGACTTTTAGGCGCCCATCCGGCTCTTTGTGCCGTCTTCGCCTGCTTTGCAATGTTCGTAGGCCGCTCTTTCCTTGACGTCCGACCGGCAGGTTTCTCGAACCTGCTCGTAGCCGTCTTTTTGCTCATACTTGTTCTTACAACCTATCGAAACATATTGTATATCTGGCTTATCATCCCACTGATGGTTTTCTGGTGCAATGTCCACGGCGGATACATCTACGCATTCATAGTGCTCGTGCCTTTCACTATGTGGCATCTAATAATGATATTGCCCAAAAGATGGACTGTATCACTCTACAGTATTCTGGCGTGGGTGGTGCTTTACGCAATGGCTTACAAGTTTTTGAAGCATGACTATCTTTCACCCATTCAACCGACTTCCGACTGGTTTTTCTGGGTCTTGCTCATGTCCGTCGCCGCAAGCATTACAATAGCGGCTTACAAAGAAGTTAAGAATGAAGCATTCTATGCTTATCATATTATCATTTCACCCATCCTTTTTTTATGTCTTATACCGAGATTTTTCCCCTCAATCCCGTTAAACATTCACCCTTATCAGCGGAATATTCTTGAGATATATGTTAGCGGTTCACGGTGGGCCTTTCTTGCAGCTTTCTTCTTATCGACAGGTTTGGCCCTCGTCGTAATGTTCTTGAAAAACAAACTTGTCCGTATGAAGCTAAAAGGCATATATCACACAATTGCCGCCGGCTTCGTCGCTTTTCTGGCCGTGATTTTATTCAACCCCTTTCATTTAACGAACCTCACTCACACCTTCGTCATCAGCGTCAGCAAACACGCCAAGAGATGGCGCGACGTCAACGAGTGGCATCGGGCCTTCGAATGGACAAATCCCGTCGGGGAGGAAGAGCCTTTTTTAATAATGTATATTATTGCCTGGCTGGTTCTTCTGATTTGGGCTGTTGTTATCTTGATTTCGACTTCTCGCTTTTTTGGCCGACTCCCTAAGCGCAAAGCAAAAAGTCCTGACGGGTATCAATGGCCTCAGATTGACATAGCTCTGGTGATTATTGCCGCTTTGACTATTTATATGGCCATTTGTTCCCGCAGATTTATACCCATAGCAGCTATCGCAGCCTGCCCACTTTTAGCAATGTTTATTGACCAGATGGTGTGTTCAATTTCAGCCAGGCGTAATTTCCGCACACAAAATCTTCTCTCCGTTAGCCCGATGCCGCACAATCTTCAATTGTTTTTTATTGTTGCCGGCGCCGGGGCAGTCTTAACTTTCGGCCTATGGTGGGGGCTTAAATTTAAGCGCATTTATCTCGACGCCTGGCCCACCGATACAAAATTAAATTCTGTCTTTATGCGGATGACCGCCTCCGATGCCAAACCCTTCTACGCCCTTAGGTTTATAAAAGACAACAAGTTGGAAGGGAAAATGTTCAACTACTGGACCGAAGGCGGCTTCATCGCCTGGGGCCAGGAGCCTGACCCGAATACCGGACGGACCCCCTTACAATTATTTATGGACGGCAGAGCACAGGCAGCTTATGACCGCCGGGCTTATGAACTCTGGACGACAATTATCTCTGGAGGCCCAATTGTCCGAAATGCCAAGATGATGAGAGGTACCTTGACTACCTTGACCGCCGCCGAATACACCAAAATCGGCCGGTGGGTGGATAAACAGCTGAGAGGACAAGAAGTCTGGATCGTCTTAATGCCCTCAGCAGCGTACACTGATCCTAAGAAAACTTCCTATCACTTCGTAAAAGGCCTTGAACATAATCCCTATTGGCTTCTTGTTTTCTTTAATAACAACCAAAAACTGTTCGTCGATGTAAGAACCCCTCGCGGCAGGGAGCTTTTCGATGGCATAAGGGAACTTTTCGATGACATAGATAACGGCAAGATACTCTACCCCGATGATTTCTCCAAAAACCTTACCCTTGCTCATAATTTGTTCTTGTTTTCCGGCAGTGATAAAACCAAAAGCAAGAAGGCGCTTGACCTCGCCATCGAAGCCTTCGAATTAAACCCATCGCAGACTCCAATGCAGGAAATAATATATGTTGGGTCGAGGAGATTCCCCGAGCTAAGGCTTCGTATCGATGAGTTTTGCAAAGAATATTTTGATGAATTCACAGAAAATAAGGACACTTGGGTCAGGGAGGACGGATATTTCCACAGAATCGTAGCCGCTTTGAATGCAGGCGGTTATTTGCGGGCGGTCGCCGATAAGCAGAAAAACACCAAGGATATACAATTTTATGACGACAAAACGAAAGAATACAAAAGTGAACAAAATCGGCTCCTTAAAAGGAAAAGGTGGTAAAAGAGTGAATAGGTGAGTAGGTGAGTAGAAAAGACCAAAAGAAGATTAACAACGAACTACGAACTACGAACTACGAGCGACGAGCGACGAATTCTATCAGCGTTTTTTTCCCCTGCTATAATGAACAGGACAATGTAACCCGCACCGTCGAGCAGGCGCTCGCCGTTCTGGAAAAGGCGGGCGCCGACTTTGAAGTAATTATCGTTGACGACGGCAGTTCCGATGCCACCGGTCAAATCGCCGACGAAATTGCCGCTCGAAACAGCAGGGTAAAAGTCGTGCGCCATCCCGCTAATCTCGGGTACGGAGCCGCCTTGAAATCCGGCTTTAAGGCAGCGACAAAAGAGCTTGTCTTTTACACCGACGGCGACGGCCAGTTCGACATCGGCGAAATGCCGCCAGGGTTGCCGTTGATCAGCCGGTAGGAGATTATTAGCTGCTACCAGCTGTACCGTCAGGACTCTCTTGCACGCAAAATCAACGCCTGGTGCTGGACAAAGCTGGTTTGCCTGCTGTTCGGTATGAAAATCCGCGACATCGATTGTGCCTTCAAATTATACAAAAGGGAAATCTTCGATAGCATTAAGCTCTCAAGTGCCGGAGCTTTAATTGATGCTGAAATTCTGGCTCGAGCTGTCCGCAGAGGATATACCGTTACTCAAAAAGGTGTACATCATTACCCGCGAATGGCCGGCGCACAAACCGGAGCAAACTTGCGAGTAATTCTTCGGGCGTTCAAAGAGCTATTTAAACTACACAGAGAAATTCGTCGCACAAGCGACGAGCGACGAGCGACGAGCGACGAATTATGAACGACGCAAAAGTCAATCTGTTTATCTACGGCTCGCTGCGAGACCGCAGAATCTTCCAATCGGTCAGCGGCCTGAGTTTTACCAGAAAACCCTCGAAAGTTAGCGGGCAGACTCTTTTTGCCGAACCGGCCTTGCTACCCCACTATCGAAAAGTCAGCCCCGACAATGTCTATTTTTACGCAGTTCCAACCCGGTCCTCAAGAATTGATGGCTTTGTAATACACGATGTCCCTGCCTCGGCAATGGACGAAGTCGATAGGTACGAAGGAAAACGCTACGACAGAGAGACCGTGCAGGTTAACACTGCAAATGGCCTCGTCGAAGCTCAGGCTTACCTCGCAACTCGCGAGTCAATGAGAAAACAGTTCGGCGACAGGTTCCACGTCAATCTCATACACGAACTTTGGCTGCGAAAACGCATCGAAAAATTTATTAAAAGGCGCACTCGGCCCGGAGAACGAACAGCAGACGCCGAATTGGAGCGCCGGGCCGACAGAGAGCTGCTCGCGACCACCGAACGTGACCTCGTTATGAGCCATTATCACACCGATGCCGTTAGCGATTATTATCTTGAGCACGAGCTCGACCGACCACGCCCGAGCATAAAACATTTATACGACGACCCGCAGGCAAAACCGCTTATCGAAAATTATTTGGCTTTAGTTGTAAAACAGGTCCTGCTCAATCAGCTCGACGAAAGAATCCAGGTCCGATATCGCTTTGAGCTTGAGCATATGCGTACCTCGGAGAGATATTTCAAGCGCTCGGTTAGTCTTCTTGTCGCTTTGCAAATGATAAATGCAAACAGCAGGGCCGTTGATTTGATTGTCGAAAAATGTCTTCAAACGATGCCCTACGACAGATACGACCTCATTGACTACGTCAAATACGCCGTTCAGGCCGCAAGGAGTATGTTTCACACTCGTATTGCCCGCGCACACCTGGAACGCATTCGCTCGAATCTTCATCCGGGCGTCGTACCACTCGGAATTGAGGTCGAGTTGAGCAACCTCGGCCCCGCAGCCGTTGAGCCACAGAGAAGCATACAAAAAAGGTTTGACTCGGTATATGACGGCTTTAAGTATTTCTGTGATTTTCGCCTCGATGTTTTGTCCTGGAAACTCGGCGGATATATCGACGACCACACCGGCTCAACTGACCAGGCACGCCGCTCCGGCTTTCTCGAGCTTGCGCCGGGAAGACTGAACATCGCCGGAGAGCTGTCGCGACCCGCACCCGCAGACCCCTGGCTCCTTAATCAGTTGATACACGAAATCGTCAATTTCTATGACGTCCGACCACACAGTTTGCATTTGTCTTTTCAACTCCGTAAAAACCAGATTGGCAGGCAAGAAATTCTGCCTTTAGGTTTTGTCAAGTGCCTGCTTGTCCTCGGCGGAGGCCCAGAACTAAAGGGCACCGGAAGACTATGGGTCTCAAGAATGGGCTATGATGAGATAACTCAACACGGCTATGGTGAAGAGCTTGTCTTTGCCAGAACCAGCAAACGCAAATGGTATCTGGGCGGAGACGAAATTGCAGACAAACCACCGGCACAGGCAACCACCTATGTCCAGCAGTATAAATTTATCCGTCTGGACAAAAGAGCCAACTATGAGCCGTTAATCTTGTGCCTCAAAGGCCTCCAGTTGGCCTACAACCCCGCCGATTATTTAAGCGCCGAGCAATTAAAAGGCAGCAGAAAATTACGCCGACAGTACGAGGAATTAAAAAAATGGTCTGCCGAACCTACGAAAATCGGCCCTCAAACAATAAGCAAATTTTTGGATACCGTTCAGAAGGGCCTGATGAATGAAGGCCACCGCCGTCCCGCCCACAAACTGCACTACATTGATTGGGCACTCAGTGCCATTGACATACAGTTGCGGATGTTCAACAAACAGCTCAAAAAACCACCCAACACCTCTTAGCAAAACACAAAATGTCATTCTGAGCGCAGCGAAGAATCTCGTCATTGCGAGGAGCGCAGCGATGAAAGTCCGGCCCCTATACGGATTGGACGGAACGAAGCAATCTCAAAAATATTTAGCCCCGCAATTTATTGCGGGGTTATTTAGTTTGGACCCTTTTAACTTTCACCTGATAAATTTTTTTTCTTTTTAACTTCCCTATCGCAAACCTGACCACCTCATTATGGTCAAATGCCATATCTTTCGGCAATTTCTCTATATCGAACCATTGCGCCTCTGCTGCATCGTCACCGGCTTTTATCTTATTCAGTCCTTCTGTCGCAATGCCCATATATACTATTGTAATCTGTCTGCCCCTCGGGTCCCGCCCCACATTACCGTAGGTACGCATCTGTTCCAGGGCTACATTTGCCAGTCCCGTCTCTTCCGCCAATTCCCGGCCCACAGCATCTTCAAGCCCCTCTCCAATCTCCACAAAGCCGCCGGGCAAAGACCACTTGCCTTTGAACGGCTCATTTCCACGATTGACCAGCAGCAGCTTAGCTTTGTTTTTGAAAAAGCCAAAAACAACAGCATCAACACTGACCATCGGCCTTGGCCAATCATAAATATACTTCCCTTTTTTAGCCATAGCAGATGAATCCGCCTCAAAATCGAATATCAAAAATCAAGTATCAAAGTGACAGATAAAAATTCAAAAATGACATTTCGTGTCATTGCGAGCGAAGCGAAGCAATCTCGACCATTCGCAAATTAGAGATTGCCACATCCTCACTTCGTTCGGGTTCGCAATGACATTTTGCATTTTAATATGTAATTTTGCTTTTTGCATTTTAATTTTTAATTTTCTTATACCAATTGCCCAAAATCTCCCTATTGCTTACAATGACATAGGTATGAGCCTTTCAAAGAAGATTTCCGGCAAATACATCAAAACCGTTCCAATAAGACTCAACAATGGTTGGAGCGGCAGGGCGGTACTGTCCGTTCCGTCCGGCAGGAACTTTTCCAAAACCGACTTGACCGATTCTCTTGCGCAGCCCGAACTGTTATTCGAAGATGTCGAAAAAATCCTGAAAACAGAAGGCCGAAACTGTGTCGCTGTGAAAAATCTTACAATAGGAGACAGCTGGCTAAAAGTGGTTATCAAACGCCACCACCCCCAAATCGGTTTGCGCCAATTTTTTCGTTCGTTTCGACCCGGCAAAGCCCTGCGAAACTTCAAAACCGCTCTTAAACTACTTAGCTGTGGCATTCCGGTAACGGCTCCCTTTGCAGCTTTGCACCAAAAAAGGAACTTACTTACCAAACAGAGTATTTACATTACCGAATATTTCGCAAACAGTTCTGAACTCTACACTTTTGCTTCCCAACAATTACTCAAAATTCCGGTCGGCCGGTTTGCACTAAGAAAAGAGTTTTCTCATCAGCTCGCCGCTATATTAGCCGCGCTGCACAAAAATGGCCTATGGCACAGGGACTCAAAAGCCGGCAATTTTATTGTGAGTAAAGACACCCAGAGCAAATACAGAATATTGCTCATCGATATGGACGGAATAAAGCCGTATTTTCTGCGGTGCAGAAGCCGTCAATTTCGCCCATTATGGCAGCTTGCAGCTTCGCTTACGCCTGTATCTGCCATTAACCGAACAGATTACTTGCGGACCTTTACAGCTTATTGTAACCTTGTTGGCTTCGAGCTCTCGCAGCGCCGCCGGATTTTCCGTGAGCTTGCAAACCGGGCCAAAAAAAAATCGAAAATCAAAAGTCAAATGCCAAAATGACAAATCGAAAATTAAAAATTTCAAAAAAGTTTTGCATTTTAATATGTAATTTTGCATTTTACATTTTAATCTTTGCACTTTTTTATTATGTCTGAAAGTTTGAAAAACATCTTGATAATAAAGCCCAGCTCACTGGGTGACATAGTCCTGGCTTTGCCGGCCCTTTCAGCTTTGCGCAAAAGTTTTCCGGATGTGAAGATTAGCTGGCTTATCCGCCCGGAGTTTGCACCACTCCTTAAAAACCATCCTCATTTAACCGATATCATCCTTTTCGACCGCAAGTTCCTCGGAAAGGCCTGGTACCACCCCGGAGCATTCGGCTCTCTTGTGTCGCTTATCCGCCGCCTTCGTCAGAGTAAATTCGACGCCGTAATAGACTTGCAGGGCCTTTTCAGGACCGCTTCTTTCGCCTGGCTCTCCGGCTGTAAAAAACGCCTCGGAATGGCGAACGCCAGAGAGCTCGCTCGCATCTTTTACACGCACAAGGTTGCCCAGGACAAAGCTTGCATTCATCTAGTTGATTACTACTTAAAGATAATCCGAATCGCTGGTGCTTCCTCTCTCGATGTCCAGTTTGTATTGCCGCAAGACCCTGCCGCTGCCGATTCGATTAGCAGCTTATTAACCAGCCGCAATATCAAACCTGACAACTACGCTGTCTTTGTACCCGGCTCCGCTCGCAGCGACAAATGTTGGCCAATCGAACGATTTGCCGCCTTGGCTGATAAAATTTCATCGCAGTTTCACCTTTCTATAGTTGCCACGGGGACGGCATTCGAAACTAGCGCTGTTGAAAACCTGAAAGCCCTAACCAATGTCCCCATAGCCAACCTTGCCGGCCTGACTAATATTAGCCAACTAATAGCTCTATTAAGAGCTGCCAGACTGGTGGTAAGCAATGACACCGGCCCGGGCCACATCGCCGCAGCTTTAGGCGCGCCTCTGGTTCTGATATTTGGTCCTACCAACCCCGCCAGGGTGGCATTGTACGGAAGGAGCCACTGCGTCGCGGCGATTGAACCCGACAGCAGGGGCTTCAAGGCCGACAGCACCGACCCAAAACACGATATTATTGCCATAACCGTTGACGAGGTTTATCAAAAGGTATGCGAGCAAATGAGAAAGTGAAACCGTCTAACCGTCCCAACACTCCGCCGGG